>NZ_JAKNRV010000133.1:0-13190 GCF_023072625.1 Pseudomonas emilianonis | reverse complement strand
GGCGTCGGCCGCACGGGCGCGGTCCAGGGTCTCGTCGGCCAGGGGCACACCGTGCTTGTCGATGGCCGCGCCGCCGATCACGTCGTGGCTCAATTCGAAGCCCAGGTTGTACTTGGTGTTGGCCAACTCCAGGACTTTGACCGCTTCGGCCATGATTTCCGGACCAATACCGTCGCCTGGGAGAATCAGAATCTGCTTGCTCATGCGTTCCTCATTTCATCGTGCGACCCGCCCAGAGGCAGGTCGGGAAAAATACTCAGCGTTCGGCCCAAACCACCAGCACGTCGGTGCTGAAGGTGCCGTCGGCTTGAATTTCATAGTAATCGCGGACTTCCTGGCCCATCGCCTGTTGCAGCTCAAGGATCGCCGCGCGCAAGGCCGGCGGCGTGCGCATGCGCTCGACCCACGAGGTGTATTCCAGCCGCAGGCGCTGGCGGCTGCTGTTGCGCACATGCAGACCGGCTTCGCTGAGCTGGCGCATCCATTCGGCGGCGGAGTAATCGCGCACGTGGCTGGTGTCGCGCAGCACTTCGACGGTTTGCAGGTAAGTGTCCAACAGCGGGCTGCCCGGTGACAAGACATCGACAAACGCCGCCACGCCACCCGGCTTGAGCACCCGGCGCACTTCGCGCAGGGCCAGGCCGAGGTCGCTCCAATGGTGCGCCGAATAGCGGCTGAACACGAAGTCGAATTCGCCATCGGCGAACGGCAAGCGCTCAGCGGCGCCGTGTACCGTGCGGATATTGCCCAAGCCACGGTCCACGGCAGCGGCTGCGACCACGTCAAGCATTTGCTGGGACAGGTCGTAGGCCACCACTTCTTTTACCAGCGGCGCCACATGGAAACTGACATGACCGGCACCGCAGCCCAAATCCAGCAGTCGCGCAGCGCCGTGCCCGGCCAGTTCGGCCTGGAGCAGCGCGAATTCAGTGCCTTGGGCGTGTACGGCACTGCTCAGGTAGGCCGAGGCCTGCTCGCCGAATTGTTTTTGCACGACTTGGGTGTGGGCGGTGTTGGTCATGGGAGTTTCCTCAATGGACCTTGTGGTGTTTGTTCTGGCCCCATCGGGGGCAAGTCGAATCGTCGCACCGCCCCTCCCACATTTGAACGTGTTCACAATTCAACATGTGGGAGGGCACTTGCTCCCGATGGCGGCGGTCCTGCCTACATCACATCAAGCGTCGCGAAACAACCAAGGCTGGCTGGCCCGATGCTTGGTTTCAAACGCGGCAATCGCATCGCCGTCCTGCAAGGTCAGGCCGATGTCGTCCAGGCCGTTGATCAGGCAGTGCTTACGGAAAGCATCGACTTCAAAGTGATACACCTTGCCGTCCGGACGAGTCACCGTCTGTGCCGCGAGGTCAACCGTCAGTTGGTAGCCGACATCGGCTTCGACTTGCTTGAACAGCTCGTCCACTTCGGCATCGCTCAAGATGATCGGCAGCAAGCCGTTCTTGAAGCTGTTGTTGAAGAAGATGTCGGCGTAGCTCGGCGCGATGATGCTGCGAAAGCCATATTCTTCCAGGGCCCACGGCGCGTGTTCGCGGCTGGAACCGCAGCCGAAGTTTTCCCGCGCCAGCAGCACGCTGGCGCCCTGATAACGTTCGGCGTTGAGCACGAAGTCCTTGTTCAGCGGGCGCTTGGAGTTGTCCTGGTAGGCGTAGCCCACGTCCAGGTAGCGCCACTCGTCGAACAGGTTAGGGCCGAAACCGGTGCGCTTGATCGACTTCAAAAACTGCTTGGGGATGATCTGGTCAGTGTCCACGTTGGCACGGTCCAACGGTGCGACAAGACCTGTGTGTTGGGTAAAAGCTCTCATCGGGTATTCCTCAGATCAATTCGCGAACGTCGATGAAACGACCGTTGACGGCAGCGGCGGCGGCCATGGCCGGGCTGACCAGGTGGGTACGCCCACCGGCGCCCTGACGCCCTTCGAAGTTACGGTTGGAGGTCGACGCGCAATGCTCGCCGGACTCCAAGCGGTCCGGGTTCATCGCCAGGCACATGGAGCAGCCCGGCTCACGCCATTCAAAACCGGCTTCGAGGAAGATCTTGTCCAGGCCTTCCGCTTCGGCCTGGGCTTTCACCAGGCCCGAACCCGGCACCACGATGGCCTGCTTGATGGTCGAGGCGACTTTGCGGCCCTTGGCGATCACCGCCGCGGCGCGCAGGTCTTCGATCCGCGAGTTGGTGCAGGAACCGATGAACACGCGATCCAACTGAATGTCGGTGATCGCCTGGTTGGCTTTCAAGCCCATGTACTTCAAGGCACGCTCGATCGAACCGCGCTTGACCAGGTCGGTTTCCTTAGCCGGGTCCGGCACGTTCTGGTCGACGGCCAAGACCATTTCCGGCGAGGTGCCCCAGCTGACTTGCGGCTTGATCTGGGTGGCGTCGAGTTCGACCACGCTGTCGAACACCGCGTCGGTATCGGAAACCAGGTCTTTCCAGGCTTCGACAGCAGCCTCCCAATCCGCGCCTTTCGGGGCGAATGGACGGCCTTTTACGTATTCGACGGTTTTTTCATCCGCCGCCACCATGCCCACGCGGGCACCGGCTTCGATGGACATGTTGCAGATGGTCATGCGGCCTTCGATGGACAGGTCGCGAATGGCGCTGCCGGCGAATTCGATGGCATGGCCGTTACCGCCGGCGGTGCCGATCTTGCCGATCACGGCGAGCACGATGTCCTTGGCGGTCACGCCAAACGGCAATTGGCCTTCGACGCGTACCAGCATGTTCTTCATTTTCTTGGCGACCAGGCACTGGGTGGCGAACACATGTTCCACCTCGGACGTGCCGATGCCGTGGGCCAGGGCACCGAACGCGCCGTGGGTGGAGGTGTGGGAGTCGCCGCAGACCACGGTCATGCCGGGCAAGGTGGCACCCTGCTCCGGGCCAATCACGTGAACGATGCCCTGACGCACGTCATTCATCTTGAATTCGGTGATGCCATATTCGTCGCAGTAGTCGTCGAGGGTTTGCACCTGCAAGCGCGACACGGTATCGACAATGGCGTCGATCCCGCCCTTGCGCTCCGGGGTGGTCGGCACGTTGTGGTCCGGGGTGGCGATGATCGAGTCGACACGCCAAGGCTTGCGCCCGGCCAGTCGCAGGCCTTCGAACGCTTGGGGCGAGGTCACTTCATGGATGATGTGACGGTCGATATAGATCAGCGACGAGCCATCGTCGCGCCGTTTCACTTCATGGGAATCCCAAAGCTTGTCGTAAAGCGTTTTGCCGGCCATCAGTCGGTCCTCATCAGCGGTCTTTCTATGCCCCGGGTCTTGAGACATTCAATAACCCTTTGGCTTGTGAGGCTGATGGTATGGCGCTACATTAAATAACTCAAATTCATATTTTTTATGCTTTGGATTACCAACTGGAATACCACAATGGACCTGGCCAACCTCAATGCCTTTATCGCCATCGCCGAGACCGGCAGTTTCTCCGGCGCCGGCGAGCGCCTGCACCTGACCCAACCAGCCATCAGCAAACGCATTGCCGGCCTGGAGCAACAATTAAAGGTGCGTTTGTTCGATCGCCTGGGCCGTGAAGTCGGCTTGACCGAAGCCGGGCGCGCCCTGTTGCCCCGCGCCTATCAGATTCTCAACGTATTGGACGACACCCGGCGCGCCCTCACCAACCTCACCGGCGAAGTCAGCGGGCGTCTCACATTGGCCACCAGCCACCATATCGGCCTGCATCGCCTGCCGCCGATCCTGCGCACCTTCACCCGGCAATACCCCAACGTTGCGCTGGATATTCAGTTTCTCGACTCGGAAGTGGCCTACGAAGAGATCCTGCATGGCCGCGCCGAAGTGGCGGTGATCACCCTGGCGCCCGAGCCGCACAACCTGGTGCGCGCCACCCCGGTGTGGGACGACCCGCTGGATTTCGTGGTGGCGCCGGAGCACAGCCTGACCCACAACGGCTCGGTCAGCCTGGCGGACATCGCCGGGCACCCGGCGGTTTTTCCCGGTGGCAATACGTTTACCCACCACATTGTCAGACGCCTGTTCGAGGCCCAGGGCCTCACGCCGAACATCGCGATGAGCACCAACTATCTGGAAACCATCAAGATGATGGTGTCCATCGGCTTGGCGTGGAGCGTATTACCGCGCACCATGCTCGACGATCAAGTGGCAAGTATCGCTTTGCCGGGCATACAACTCAGTCGCCAGCTAGGCTATATCGTGCATACCGAAAGGACGCTGTCGAACGCTGCGCGGGCTTTTATGAGCCTTTTGGATGCACAGGTCGATCTGCCAGGGACACCGGCATGAAACTGTGCGGCCTCAAGGCCTGAGCAAAACCGCGCCGAACGCCCATCGAGCCAAGGCTTTTTGATAATGCGCAATCCCGTCGACCCAATGCCACCCCTGCCCCGCATTTACGCCCTGGACCCTGAAGAGGCGGAACAAAGCTGGGACAGCGCCCCGCAACTGCTGGCAGCGCTTAACGCTGCACGGTTGGGTGCGTGGTGCTGGGAAATCGATACCGGGCGTATCAGTTGGTCACGGGGCACCCAGGCGCTGTTCGGTTTTGACCCGCGCCAACCATTGCCCAAGGATCTGGATTACCTGGACCTGCTCGCGCCAGAAGACCGCGCCCGGGTGGTCCGCGCGTTTCACGCGATCGTCGCCGGCGAGCCATTCGAGCAGGCCATGCACCATCATATCCAGTGGCCGGATGGCAGCCAGCACTGGCTGGAAATCAATGGCAGCCTGGCACCGGACAAAGCCGGCCGGCGCCGCATGATCGGGGTGATCCGCGAGACCACCCGCCAGCGCGATCGGGAACACGCCCTCAGCCATTCCGAAAAGCGCTTCGCCACGCTGTTTCACCTGTGCCCGAACATGGTCCTGCTCACCCGCCAGTCCGACGGATTGATCAGCGAAGCCAACCAGTATTTCGAGATCCTCTTCGGCTGGCCGGTCGCCGACGCCATCGGTCGCACCACCTTGGACCTTGGCCTGTGGCGCCACCCCGAACAGCGCGCACAACTGGTCAAGGCCACCCAGCGCAAGGGCGAACCCATCACCATGGAAGTGCGGTTCTGTGCCAGCAACGGGCAGATCCACGACGGCACGCTCTGCGCACAGAAAGTCGAACTGGAGGGCGAGGCCTACCTGATCAGCACCTTTCTAGACACCACCGAGCGTAAAAACGCCGAACAAGCCTTAAAGGACAGCCAAGAGCGCCTGGACCTGGCCCTGGACTCGGCGCAATTGGGCACCTGGGACTGGCACATTCCCACCGGCATGCTCTATGGCTCGGCACGCGCGGCCCAACTGCACGGCCTGCCGTTCGAGGCGTTCCATGAATCGTTCGAGGCGTTTTTCGAGGGTATGCCTAAAGAAGAGCGCGAGAATATGCGGAATGCCTATCGCACCCTGCGCGAAGGCCCGGCCGGCAACTATCAGCTGACTTACCGCGTACCACTGGAAGACGGCAGCTCGCGCTACCTGGAAAGCCGCGCACGCCTGTACCGCGACGAGCGAGGCGCGCCGCTGCGCATGGCCGGCACCCTGCTGGACATCACCGACCAGGTCGAGCGCGAACAACGCCTGAGCGCCTCCGAAGAAAAGTTCGCCAGCCTGTTCCAGGCCAGCCCCGACCCGATCTGCGTCACCTGCCTGGACAGCGGCGAGTTCATCGAGATCAACCCCGCGTTCACCCAGACCTTTGGCTGGACGGCCGCCGAAGTGATCAACATGAACGCCGAACAGATCGGCCTGTGGGACGAGTCGAGCCAGCGCCTGCAACGCATCGAACAGGTGATTCGCGACCAGGCGCTGAGCAACGTGGCCATCGTTGCGCACCACAAAAGCGGCCAGGCCCTGACCTGCGTGATTTCCAGCCGTCTGATCAAGGTCGGCGACCAGCCGTGCATCGTCACCACCCTGCGCGATATTACCCAGCAGCAACGTTCCGAGGCCGCGCTGAAGGCCAGCGAAGAAAAATTCGCCAAGGCCTTTCATTCCAGCCCCGACGCGATTTCCATCACCGAACACGACACCGGCCGCTATGTGGAGGTGAACGACGGCTTCTGCCGCCTGACCGGTTTTCGCGCCGAAGACGTCATTGGCCTGACGCTGTACCAGGTCGGCATCTGGGCCGATGAAAACCAGCGCGCGGTGCTGCTGGCCGAACTGCAACTCAAAGGCCGTATTCGCCATTTGGAAATGCTCTGGCACAACAAGCGCGGCGATGTGCTGGCGGTGGAAGTTTCAGTCGAGCCGATCACCCTCAATGAAACCCCCTGCCTGCTGCTGACCGCACGGGATGTGAGCCTGTTGAAAAACGCCCAGGCGCAGATCCGCCACCTGGCCTACCACGACCCGCTGACCAACCTGCCCAACCGGGCGCTGCTGATGGACCGCCTGAGCCAGCAGATCGCTCTGCTCAAGCGCCATAACCTGCGCGGCGCATTGCTGTTTCTCGACCTCGACCACTTCAAGCACATCAACGATTCCCTCGGCCACCCGGTGGGCGATACCGTGCTGAAAATCGTCACCGCACGCCTGGAAGCCAGCGTGCGTATGGAAGACACCGTGGCGCGCCTGGGTGGCGATGAGTTCGTGGTGCTGCTCAGCGGCCTGGAGGGCACGCGCACCGAAGTCAGCGCCCAGGTTCAGGAACTGGCCGATACCCTGCGTGAATTGCTGTCCGAGCCGATGTTCCTCGACGGCCAACGCCTGCAGGTCACGCCGAGCATTGGCGTGGCGCTGATCCCCGATCATGGCTCGACCCCAGCCGACTTGCTCAAACGTGCTGACATCGCGTTGTACCGGGCCAAGGATTCGGGGCGCAACGCAACGCAGATGTTCCACAACAGCATGCAGAAAACCGCCAGCGAACGACTGCGCATGGAAACCGACCTGCGCCTGGCCCTGGCACGCGGCGAATTCAGCGTGCATTACCAGCCCCAGGTGGACGCGCGCGGCAATAAGATCGTCGGTGCCGAGGCTCTAGTGCGTTGGCAGCATCCGCAACTGGGCGCGCAGGCGCCGTCCGAATTCATCAAGGTGCTGGAAGATAGCGGCCTGATCCTCGAAGTCGGCACCTGGATACTCGATGAAGCGTGCGCCGCCTTCGAGCAGTTGATCAAAGAAGGCAAGGTGGACCCGCAGAATTTCAGCCTGTGCGTGAACATCAGCCCTCGACAGTTTCGCCAGGACGACTTTGTCGAACGGGTCGAGCGCAGCCTCAAGCAGCATTCACTGCCCTACTGCCTGCTGAAACTGGAAATCACCGAAGGCATCGTGATCCAGAACCTTGATGACACCATCAGCAAAATGCTTCGCCTGAAAAAGCTCGGCGTCAGTTTTGCAATGGACGACTTCGGTACCGGTTACTCATCACTCACCTACCTCAAGCGCTTGCCGGTGGATGCGCTGAAGATCGACCAGTCCTTTGTGCGCGATGCCACCCACGACCCCAACGACGCCGAAATCATCCGCGCCATTGTGGCCATGGCCCGCAGCTTGAACCTGGAGGTGATCGCCGAAGGCGTCGAAACCCCGGAGCAACTGGCGTTCCTGCAAAAGCTGGGCTGCCACTTGTTCCAGGGGTATTTGCACAGCCGGCCATTACCGATAGAAGGGTTCAGGCTATTGCTGGATTAAGGCTCAGACCAGCTTCAGGGCCCGAAACCCAGAATTCATCCAACGCGATGAGGCCAAGTCGTGCTTTTCTCCATAGAAATCCAGCACCCCATCGATCACCGCCACCGAATGCCCATTGTCCGCCAGGGTGCCGATCGCACCCTTGGCCAACTCTGCGACCGTACTTTCACGCAAGTAGCCAAACAACCCGAGGCGGCGCAGCGCTTCGCCTGGGAACTCACCATCGTTGAGGGTACGCAGAGCCGCCGTGTAACTCTCGCGGGCACGAAAATCGTTGTTCTCGATCTGCGCGCGCTTGGCACTGACCGCGTACAAAAAGTGGGCGGCATCCAGCAACGGCCGATTACTGCCATAAAAGTTCGACTCGGCGGCGGCCTGGCGCACTTCCTCGTGGGTCAGTTGCAGCCGGAAGGCGTCTCGCATGACCACGTCATACCCGGCCGGCGTGATGTGAACCTGCTTATAGATCCCCCTGGGGTCCTGCCCGAACCGGATCATCGCCGCCTTGATCGCCGATACCGTGACGCAATTGCCTTCTACCCCTTGGTAAAATCCACTCCAGATGTCCGCAGGCCGGATGCTCGGGACCACAGGGACGGCGTCGCGATTGCTTGAGGGCGACACTTGGTCGTTGAACAACATGTACCCGTAACCCCGATCCGCCTTTTGCGGTGCACCACCGTCATGCCTGACCCCCTCGCGCACCAGTGCCGCCCCGCGGTTATGGGTTCCCAGTACACCGACCGCCCCCTGGCCCGCCATATCGCTCACCGGAACAAACTGAGACAGGCCGAACACCCCCATACCTTGCATGCAACGCTGGGGAGTCTCGCCCTCGAGCGTCTTCGACAAGGCGGCTTCAAACGTCGCATACCCCTGGGTCAGTTGCTTGCGCTTAACAAAGGCTGCAAACACAAAGTTGGCATCCTTGACCACCTCGCTGTCCGCTCCCGCGAAGCGTGAAGCCTGCGACGCCTGCTGCAACTCCTGGCGGGACAGGTGCAGCTTGAATTCATCCTTCATCGTGACGTCGTACCCGTCACTCGAGGGTACTAATTCATTAAACATCGCGGCTGGGCGCTGACCGAACGTCATCATCATCAACTTGATCACGGCCGCGTGGGTGCTGCAATCAAAGTTCTCGCCAAACCGCCGCTCGGTCGCATTGAACGCCAAAGCGATATCGGCCGATTTTTCACCTGCAGGCTTCACCGGAAATACGCGCAAAGCATCGCGTTGCTGGGCCGTTGCATTCACTGAACGGCCACCTGTGGAGATATTCATGCACTGAGTTCCTGGCACCTTAAAAAGCATTTGTCGAACAGACAGCCAGATTCAGACTGGCTGCACTGTTCGCTGAACTGAAAACAACCGTCGTCACATTAGGGCTATGGCATCACCCTGCGTGGGGGCTTTTCCCTGTCGGCCCCACAGCTCTTCGCGGCCGTTGATAACCGCCACCGAATGCTGGGCCCGATTGCACATGCCCAACTGCCCATTGGCGAGTTCGCGCACAGAAACCTTCTTCATATGCTTGCTCAACCCCAGCCGCTTCAAACCTTCCCCCGCCCCCCTCTCATCCTCGCCATCATTCAGACTGCGGATCGCCGCACTAAAACTGCGCGCGGCCCTGCCATCGTTGTTTTCGTTCTGGGCACGCTTGGCACTGACCGCAAAGAGAAACTCCGCATCCTTGAGCATCTCTTTGTCACGTCCGACAAATTTTGCCCCCCGCCCGCCTTCGGTGAGCTCCCGGTCCGTCAGATTGACGGATACGCCATCGCGCATAATCACCTCATAGCCACGCTCGTTTTTTTTCACTTCCTTGAAAATATCCGTAGGGCTTTGGCCAAACCGGTACATCGCCGCCTTGATGGCCGACACCGTCACACAGTTGCCATCCGGTCCTTGGCGAAAGCCGCTCCAGATGTTGTCGGGCTTCGCTCCATTGCGCTTTCCCGAAAGGCCAGCAATGTTCGCAGCAGGCGCAGGTTGTGGCGCCGCCGGCTCTGGCACCACGCGCGGCGCGACCTCAGGTTGTGGCGGGGCTATATCCGGCACGGCTTTATCTTTCTTATCAGACACCAGGCTGATTAATTGAGAAAAAAAAGACGTGAACAGTGTCACTAACTTATCGACTGCATCTGAGTTATTCGCCACGCCAGCGCTGTTATCCTGCGCATTTATCGGCCGGGCATTATTTCCAGAAGCCGGATCATTTACGACGCTGTCGAACTGAGGCAATTGTTCATTTTTTGCACTCATGGAATCAACCGGAAGTAACTGACGCACATCCACGACACGCGCAATATTATTAATTGAACAACACAACATACATGTCTCCACTGGCATGCACTTCCCGAAACATTAAACTTCAAAGAAGTGCGCGCCCTATTCGTTCTTATTAAAAGAGGTTGATAACGTCAAGACCGGCGCAGTGACCGGGGGCTGATGCGCCAGTCCCTCGAATCAAATCGACTTTCCGCCGGCCCAGGGCTGGTGACATCCGGGGCGGGCGTATCCGGCAGCGGCGGTGGCGGTGGCGTAATCGGCGGAACCACGGGTACAGTCGGCTGCGGAGTGACGCCATGCGCATGGCTGGGCATCACGCCAGGACTTGGGGTCGGCCTGACATGGGAGTGAATGTGACGCTCCGGCATCACGTTAAGCTTGCGAACTGTCTCGGGCAGGGGCGGGACATGGGGTACCACTACGCTGTTCGCAAGCGCCTTGGTATCAGGGCAAGGACAGTGGCCGACGTTTACATTCACCTGCACATTGGCGTTGGCATCCTTGGTCACGGAGACGCCGGATTTGTGCACGTGTGGTGACACCGACAAAGCGTGCTGCCCTCGCGGGTCAAGCGTCAATGTAGAGTGTCCAGGCAGTTGGCGCGCATCGACTGGAGCGGCGAGCGGCTTATACTGAGTGGGGAATGCACCAGGCGCACTATTCTTCCCCGACAATATCTCGCGCATGGTTTTGAAGACTTGCTCGAGCATGTCAATCAACCGCGAGAAGCCACCTGCGTCAATCGTCATTTCATTGTTCGACACTTTGAAATGGTCATGACGCAATGCCACAGGAGTGGCAAGCGCGTTGCCCCCCGAAGTACCCGATTGGTGGATGGCTGTCGACGTAGATGACGGCTGCCGCCCCGTGGCGGTTGTATCAACATTGAGGAAGGGCGAATGGTTAATCGTTAGAGACATCAGCGAGTTCCTTATTGGCACGACCCGGCTCAGCTAATTGGCCAAAGACGCGAGAGTTTTTATTGGCTGGACGCAACTCACGCTGCTTCACAGTCCGTACTTTCGTGGAATGTGAGGCCATCGAGTTCCAGAAATCGCGACTTATATAAGGAAACCAAATCAAACTTTCGGATTTTGCCTCATAGCCATTTAGAAAAACCCGCAACCCAAGTACCTCTGCCGAACATTAACGGGACACACACGCTAATAAACCCTGTTCTGCGCAATTTACCGATACAACCCCAGACACTGCGCAGCCGCCGAGTGTGATATTCCAACCCGCATAAACGCAAAATGCCCCGCATCTTTCGATACGAAGCATTTTATTGAAACACCCCACGCATTCATCCACTGTTGCAATGCACTTCAAAGGCATTCAAGCGTTATAGCTTATGACTCAGGTTCACCAGGATGGGCAATCCCCAGCAATCGACTCACCTGCTTCAAATCGGTCTCGCGGCGCATTGCGGTAAACAGCTCCACCGCCTCGGGATAATTGCGCGTCAACATTGCCAACCACTGCTTCAGCCGCCCGGGCGCCTGACGCTCGGTCAGTTGCGCCACCGACTGGGTCCAGAAGTCCTGGAGCATCGGCTGCATCTGCGCCCAGGTCATTGCCACAACCTCTTCGCCTGCCCGCGCCGCCGCGATCTGCCGCGCAAGATCCGGACGCGCAACCAGCCCGCGACCGAGCATGATGTCTTCGGCGCCGCTGACTTCGCGGCAACGCTTCCAGTCTTCGACACTCCAGATATCGCCATTGGCAAACACCGGCACCTTGACCACATCCTGCACGCGTGGAATCCACTCCCAGTGGGCCGGCGGCTTGTAGCCATCGGTCTTGGTCCGTGCATGCACAACGATATGCGCCGCACCACCCTCTGCCAGGGCCGTAGCGCAGACCAGCGCGCCATCCGGGCTGTCGAAGCCCAGGCGCATCTTGGCGGTCACCGGGATATGCGCCGGCACCGCGCGACGCACATGCTCGACGATGCGGTTGAGCAACTCCGGCTCCTTGAGCAGCACCGCACCGCCGCGCGACTTGTTGACTGTCTTGGCCGGGCAGCCGAAGTTCAGGTCGATCACTTGCGAGCCCAGCTCGCAGGCCAGCGCCGCGTTTTCCGCCAGGCACACCGGGTCGGAACCGAGCAACTGCACACGCAGCGGCACGCCAGCGGCGGTGTGAGCACCGTGCAGCAGTTCCGGGGCGAGCTTATGGAAATAGGCTGGGGTGAGGAGGCGGTCGTTGACGCGGATAAATTCGGTCACGCACCAGTCGATACCGCCCACGCGAGTCAACACGTCCCGCAGGATGTTGTCGACCAACCCCTCCATGGGCGCTAAAGCAATTTGCATGGAAAACACTCAACAAAAATCGTGGCGCAGTTTACTGGGTTTCCCGCCGCAACCGTTAACCCCCTGTCAGGGCGGGGCCGTAGCCGTCGAGAAACTCCGCCGGCATACGCTTGGGCTTGCCGCTGGACAGTTCGATGCAGACGAAGGTGGTTTGCGCGCGCAGTAAGGTCGTGCCGTCGCGAGGGCGTACCAACTGGAAACGACGGGTCATTTTCAGACGCTGGTCCCAGTCGACGATCCAGGTCGCCAGTTGCAACTCGTCGCCTTCATAGGCCGCTGCAAGGTAGTCGATCTCATGGCGTACCACGGCCATGGCGCGGTCCAGTCGCCGGTACTCGGTGAGGTCCAGCCCCAGGCGCTGGGAATGGCGCCAGGCGCAACGTTCCAGCCAGGACACGTACACCGCGTTATTGGCGTGCCCCAGGCCGTCGATATCCTCAGCGGCGACCTGCAGATCGATGATAAACGGCGTTGCCAAATCCCAGCCCATGCCTTGCTCCAGTCGATTGATGTCGGCAGGGCAGTGTATCAGGCAGTTTGACGCGCCTGTAAACGGCAGCCCGCCAGCAGGGCCAGCACCGCGTCGACCACCCGGGGATCGGCCAGCACTCGCTGGTGTCCGCCCTGCTCCAGGCGCAACAGCCGGCTGTCGAACCAGGCGTCGTGGATGACCTGGGACGCGCTGACCGGCACGAAGGTATCGTCTTCGGCATGCACGATCAGACCGGGGAGGTTCATCTGGTAATGGGCCACGTCCAAATGCTTGAGCGGCATGCCCAGGGTCAGCTCGACCTCTTGGATAAACGCCGAGCGCGCCCGCGACGGCAACCCGACCATGCCGGCGAACCCACGCAGCACATCGAGGAAGCGCGATGGCGCAGCAATGCTCACCAGCGCTTCGGTGCGCAGCCCCAATTGCACCGCCAGCATCGCACTGGCGCCCCCCATGGAA
>NZ_JAKNRV010000132.1:0-13279 GCF_023072625.1 Pseudomonas emilianonis | reverse complement strand
AGGCATTCCCCAGCCTTCATGTACCCACGACACTGTTAGCCCTGCTGAGCCTGGCACTGGTGATCCTCACACCCAGACTGCCCGGCGTAAAGCGCGTTCCTGGCCCACTGATCGCCATGGTCGTGGTGACGGCATTGCATGCCTATTTTCAATTCGACGGCGTGGCCACGATCGGGAGTGCCTTTGGGGGCATTCCCCAAGGGCTTCCCCAAATAGGCCTTCCTCAAATAACGCTGCCACAGGTCATTGAGTTGATTGGCCCTGCGTTTGCAATCGCGATGCTGGGGGCCATCGAGTCACTGTTGTCGGCCGTTGTCGCCGATGGGATGGCCGGCACCAAACATGACTCCAACCAGGAGTTAATCGGCCAAGGCATTGCCAACCTGGTTACCCCGCTGTTTGGTGGCTTTGCTGCGACAGGTGCGATTGCTCGAACAGCAACCAACGTCCGCAATGGCGGCAATAGTCCAATCGCGGGGTTTACGCACGCCCTCACGTTGATTCTGCTGATCTTCTTCTTGGCTCCTTTGGCTTCGGATATCCCACTTTGCGCGCTGGCCGCGATCTTGTTCGTGGTCGCTTACAACATGAGCGAACTGAAGCACTTCAAGCGCATGGTCAAACGCGCCCCAAAAGCAGACGTTGCCATCCTTTTAATCACCTTCGGCCTGACCGTTTTCAGTGATCTGACGATCGCCGTGAACATTGGGGTCATTCTCGCCATGCTGCAATTTATGCGTCGTATGGCTTCCTCCGTGGAGGTACAGCTCATGGTCGAAAAAGAGCTGGAGGTGGAGTTGCGCATGAATGGGCATACACATCTTCCTCCCGGTGTTTTGGTTTACACCATTGAGGGCCCCCTTTTCTTTGGCGCAGCAGAAACCCTTGAGCGTGCTTTGGCTCAAACGCACACCGATCCCGAGACGTTGATTATTCGCCTGAAGCGAGTGCCGTTTATGGATATCACGGGCCTGCAAACGCTGCTCGAAGTGATAGAGCAACTGCAAAAACGCAACATTGTCGTAAAGCTGTGCGAAGCCAACGAGAAAGTGCTTGGCAAGCTCGACAAGGCAGGGATTCTTCAGGCGCTTGGTTCACAGCATTATCATGCTGACTTCAGCGGCGCACTGGTCAGCCATGCCCCGATTAACGAGACTCAGGGCTAGGCGTGGGGGCAGGAGTGAATGAGGCGCGATGAGCAGGCATTTGTCATGCCCGCTCATACAGGGATGAATTATTTGCCATTGGCCGCAATTTTGCTTTTGGTCGCGTAGGACACGCCATGCGTCTCCAGGTAGTCCCTAATAAGCTGACGAACGACCTGAGAAGGCGTCAGATCCTGAGACGCACAAAGTTCCTCTAGGGCTTTTTTCTTGACGGGATCAATGAGCACAGTCAGTCGTGCAGTCTTGTTTTCCATGGAATTGCCTGTCGCCTAAATCGATCAATGATAATCAAATTATAATAGCAGGACATTCATTTGTCACCGGTTAGGTTCTGGTCGTAAGACGGCTTCCTGCAAATCACGTTGTGCGCCTGGATTGCCGGGTCAACCAGGCGCTGGCAAGGAATGCTCCCGGACGCTTACAGAAAGACAATCTGAGGAGCTGTCGTGTCTGCGTATATTCTGATTAGCAACTAATTCAATAGGAATTCATGCTGTTGCGTCATCTGCAAAGCCGTTTTTTCCAAACGCAGTAAAAATTCTTTCCGTGGCTGTCCGCCGCCATATCCGGCGAGTGCACCATTTGTCGCTATGACGCGGTGGCAGGGGACGACAATGGACAGGCGATTGTGTCCATTTGCATTGCCCACCGCTTGGCTTGCACCTGGCTTGCCGATGCTCCCAGCGATGGCACCGTAGGTTGAAATGGTCCCATAGTCGATTTTTAGAAGCTCTGCCCACACAAGCATGTCAAAAGAACTGCCTGGCATGTGCAGTGGTACTGAAAACTTTTTTAGCTTTCCATCAAAATAAAGTTTCAGTTGCACTTCGATCTGCTTGATGTGGGGATGCTCGCCCGGTGCAATTGAATACCCATGACGCCCACGCAATTCATTTAACTCAGCAGTGAGCGCCGGGCGGTCAAGAAATTCGAGGAGCACCAAACCTCGCTCCTCTGCCATAGCAATCATCGGCCCCAATGGCGTGGTCAAATGGCGATATAGCAGGAGCGACGTTTCGGCTGCCTTGCCAGGGGAAATCTGAAATGTTTTTTTGAAAGCATCTCTAAAGCCACTTAATGACTCGTATCCTAAGTCAAAAGCCGTGTTATCCAGCGTTTCGCCCACAGCAATGCGACCTAAGGCAATACCAAGCCTTCTGGAACGCATCCATGTATGAAAAGTCATACCAAAATTTTGTTTGAACCACCTGCGTAATCGTAGCGGGTCAATACCACGCTTAGTTAGTTCAGCATCACTCCAGCGAGCATCAGGCGACGCAGATATAGAGGCTAGTAGACCCTTGACCCAATCTGGCGCGGAAGCTGCGAGATCCAACGGTTTGCATCGTAAGCACGGCCGATAGCCCGCTGCCATAGCTTCGTTCGCCTGCGAAAAAAACTCTACATTCTCAGGTTTTGGCTTGCGTGCACCACACGTAGGGCGGCAAAAAATACCTGTAGTTTTGACAGCAGTAAAAAAAACGCCCTCATAGGCGCTGTCGCTACACAGCATCGCTCTGACCATCTCGCCTCTGGGCGGAAGATCGTTGTTGTAAGATCTCATAGATCGTAGCCTCGTCCTGCATTGGGCGTGAAAATCGTTTTTTAGACGCGGGAAACAGTGGCAATTTTCAGGCTGATCGCAGATTAATACGTGAATGATTAATCTTGGCTCAGTTGGTGTTTGCCATAAGGCCATTCAGATCGCTGTATGTAAATGCGTCCAATGGGTGCTCAAACAGCCTTCCCGTTCGCAAGAACCTCTTGGCGAGCGCGTTGTTTGCACCCTATAAGAACTCAGCAATGCTGGTCGCCACCGCCTTACTCACCACGCTCTCGACAATACGTGCGCTACCGGCATCACTCACATTGGCAAGTACCAACAAATTATCCTGGTGAAGGTTACGAAAAACCGTACTTAGTCGCATCATTCAGTAGTACCCCGGTGAGAGAAGACAGGTGCAGATCGCGCTATCGTAAGCTGACTACAACGACGTCTCCACCGAGAAATCGACAGTGATTTGAGTGCTCGCGCAATATGATTTTTGCTGGCTAGGGAGCGCGGAATACCTACCTCAAAAGTCTGCTGCACGATGTTGCCGCACACATCCACTTATCGCTGGGATCAGGTATCAAGATCGATGAGCAGTGTGCGGATGCCTGCATCGGCGCAAAATCCGCCCAGATTGGCGCCAACCGTGGTTTTACCCGGCCTGTCTTTGGTTGAAACGACTGCGGTGACTTTCATGGGGCATACCTCTGAATCGAAGTATTAGAGACCGCTTCATGCAAATCACGCTGTGCACTTTGGTTGCTGGGTCAAATTCCAAGCAAAAAAAAGCCTGCATCTCTGCAGGCTTTTCTCAATGTCTGGCTCCACGACCTGGACTCGAACCAGGGACCCAATGATTAACAGTCATTTGCTAGCTGTTAGTCGCAACGGTGCCACTGAAGAACGTGGTGGAGATATAGGGTTGCTGCATAGCGTGAGCCGCATGAGCGCAGCACGCCACGAAAGTTAGTCGGGTTGAATTGGGTTGTCAAAGCGTGGCAAAGCAATGATCTGTAGGAAAAGGAGGCGCCCGCTGTCAGTTGTCGTGCAGCCTCGAGTGCGTGTATGACCGGGTCGAGTTCCACATGGCGGACTTCAAGGCCTCAGCAGTTCGGAATAAAGAGGACTGGGGACCGAATAAAGGCGACAGTTTTATTTAAATTCCGATCAGGCCGCTGTTGGAAAGGTCGTTGCTGGAATTCGCCGACAGGTTATTGGTAGCACACGGCGCGCCGGCGTTAAGCAGATCTTCACCGGCTATCAGGTTCGGATTGTTACCGGCGATCAACCCGCCCCTCGGCGCGAGGCGATTGTCGGCCCGGGCTAGATAGAGCACCGGCACTAGGATTTGCGCGTCATCTACCTCGTTCTTCCTTTCTCCACAATTACTACTCACTTAACTTCTTAGCCAATGTAGTCTTCATTAGCTTTAACGTTCGATTCCCTTCCTTAAAACCCTCATTTAGAGCGAGTATGGCCTGCGACCTATCGAAAATATAGCCAGCTAAAAAAATTGATTCAATTGATTCAATTGCATGAATGACAACCGATTCCTCCTCAGCCTTTAGAAGCGCTAACAGAATACGCAGAGCCCGCTCATCATTCGAGTCCCCAAGGGACTCCGCGCACCGACCTCGCCACATTTCAGACTTCACTGAAAGCGCATACTCAAGTTTACCCCAACTCAAACTATCAAACTGAGAGATTTTGGAGGCTGCGATATCAATACCTACATCCGACCAATAATCTTCTGACCCTATCGAATCCAGCAAAAATTCATACTCTTTAAACATATTTCACCTATCAAAATTTCGTTGGATCCGTGCATCCTCTGCCACAAGGATAGCCAGCAGTAACGCGATCCCCCACCTTGATCACCTCAACTTTAACACCGTTAACTGTCGTTTGATGCAACGAGGCACCATCGGATCTAGTCGCGAGCGCCGGGCCATTTCCGGTAGCCCGAACAGCACTCATAGTTTGCGCATCAGTCCACGATGCGGGAAACAAGGTACTCGTTTTAATCTTCGAAACATTTCCATCAGTAAATTGCGCCACTAATTTGGCATTTCGTGTCCCATCCACGTTACTTGACAACATGTAGTGGTCTAATGAAACCGGCCCCCCATTTAGGCGAGAATGCTCGCCAGATCGAGGTGTCAGATGACCAAACAACGCCGCTCCTTTACTCCTGAATTCAAGCGCGAGGCTGCCGACCTTGTGCTCAAACAAAACTACAGCTACATCGAAGCCAGCCGTTCACTCGGCATTGGTGAGTCGGCATTGCGCCGCTGGGTTGACCAGATTCAGAAAGAACATAAAGGCATCACTCCGCAGAGCAAGGCACTGACGTCGGAGCAGCAAAAAATTCAGGAGCTGGAAGCCCGGATTGCTCGGCTTGAGCGAGAGAAATCAATACTAAAAAAGGCTACCGCGCTCTTGATGTCGGAAGATCACGAGCGTTCGCGCTGATTGACCAGTTGAGCGCCCATGAGCCGGTTGATTGGCTGTGCAAGGTGTTTGACGTCACTCGCTCGTGTTACTACGCCCAGCGCCTGCGGCGCCGCACGCCCGATGTTGAACGGCTTCGATTACGTAGTCGCGTCAGTGAGCTGTTCTCGCAAAGTCGCAGCTCTGCGGGCAGTCGTAGCATTCTGTCGCTGATGCGTGAAGACGGCGAGCAACTCGGTCGATTCAAAGTGCGTAGCTTGATGCGCGAGCTTGATTTAGTCAGCAAACAACCCGGCTCCCATGCCTACAAACGAGCAACAGTAGAAAGACTCGATATCCCGAACACATTGAACCGCGAGTTCGATGTGGCAGCGCCCAATCAAGTCTGGTGCGGCGATATCACCTACATTTGGGCGCAAGGAAAGTGGCATTACCTGGCTGTCGTCTTGGATCTTTGTACGCGTCGGATCGTGGGTTGGGCGCTGTCGGAAAAGCCAGACGCTGAGCTGGTGATCAAAGCGTTGGATATGGCCTACGAGCAGCGTGGCAGGCCTTCGGATCTGCTATTCCACTCAGACCAAGGATCGCAATATGCAAGCCGACTCTTTCGCCAGCGGTTGTGGCGATACCGCATGCGCCAGAGCATGAGTCGACGAGGAAACTGCTGGGATAACGCACCGATGGAGCGCGTATTTCGCAGCTTGAAAACAGAATGGATACCGACCGTGGGCTATCGAACTGCGCAGGAAGCACAGCGCGATATCAGCCATTTTTTGATGCATCGCTACAACTGGATTCGGCCTCACCAATTCAACGAGGGGTTGGCACCAGCGCGGGCCGAGGAAAAACTTAACGTCGTGTCCGGGATTAGTTGACCACTACAGACCGAGGCTACTTCAAGGGTGAAGAAATCCTTGCCTGTCACGACGCAAACATCACGGCCTACGTGCCTAAGCCAATGACTTCAAGCGCCAAGGCTGATGGCCGATTCAACAAAGATGCCTTCGTGTATGACTCGACGAAAAACGAATACACATGCCCGGCGGGAGAGGCACTGATCTGGCGATTCTCCAGCGTTGAGAAAGGCATGAATATGCACTGCTACTGGAGTTCAAAGTGCCAGAGTTGCACACTGAAAACCCAGTGCACGCCAAGCACAAATCGTCGAGTAAGGCGCTGGGAACATGAAGCTGTGCTGGGGGAAATGCAACGCCGGCTGAACCAAGCACCGGAGATGATGCGGGTTCGAAAACGGACTGTTGAGCATCCCTTCGGGACGCTCAAACAATGGATGGGGGCAACGCACTTCCTGACTCGAAAGCTGAACGGGGTGAGCGCAGAAATGAGCTTGAATGTGCTCGCCTATAACTTGAAGCGGGTGATGAAAATCATCGGCACCGAAGGCTTGTTGAAGGCGATGGCGGCGTAAAAGCCCGGCTTTTACTGCCCCCAAGAGGTGCCAAAGCGCTTCATACGCGCTCTGAAGCGTTACCGGCGCTGATCCTGGTAAATAATCGGGAAATCGCCACGCCCAGGAGCAATGGGCTGAAGCACGCACGATAAGAAAGAGTTTTTACACACTCTGGGCCAAAAGCGGACGTTAGCTAGCGACCGGTTGAATCTACAGCCATAAGCGGACAGTTAAGATGTATCACAAGAAGCAATGATGGTGGGAAAGGTTTGTGGGAGTTCGAATCGCTTCTTCATCGCCACATTCAGTAAGCGCAAACTACTGCTTTCCTAGAGAAAGTTTGGGGTTTGTGGTTTTTGGCGTCTGAAAAAGGCCATATGGTTCTGAGATGGGACTGGTGCGCTATTTGGGTGCGGAAAACAAAGCGTCGAGATTGATTGGTTGAGCATGATCCGGCTGCAATGGACTAGTCTCTGCAGACGCCTCGATCAAGGACGAATCCATGCCAAATAACTCAGACTCCAACATCGCCACGGCAGACGCTCTGCTTCCGCACAACCAGCATGCCCTGGGTGCAGCAATAGAAGAGGTCACTAGATGGCTTTCAGAAAATGGCGAAGAGTCCCTCTAATGGAGATAGCCGCAATGCTTTAGGGTCAAACACGACGCGGTTGCACGCCAACCGCGTCTAAGATCTGATGTTTAAGCCGCAGGACTCGTCAACCAGCTACTGCTCAACGTTGCCAGCAACGAAGCATCTGAGATAACCCCCGATGCCTTCGGATCAAATCCGGGATGACTGCCACTGAACCCTGCCATTGCCTGAACCAACTGGTCAACCTGCGTCCCCAGTAGATAGTCCGTATGGCTTCCACCGAGGGCGATCCTGTCCAGCCGGCTGACGGAGTTGTCATACCAGCCCTGCACAGTGATGTCGGTATCGCTGCCCAATAGTTGCACGCGCAGATCATTACCCGCCCGCTGAAACCACAACGACTCACGGGACTCATTGTCGATGTGCAGGGCGCCCCGGGCTTCTCCTATCCCATTGATAAGGGTGTCGTGCCCCTGCCCTCTGGCGATCACATAGTGGTCATAGCCACCACCGCCGATCAGCACGTCATTGCCAGCCCCTCCTTCGAGTCGATTGCTACCTGCATCTCCTGAGAGGATGTCATCGTGGCTGGAGCCCAGGACATTCTCGATACTCGTCAGACGGTCAACCCCGCCATATCCATTGCTTGCGGTGCCTTTAGCCAGGTCCACCACCACGCCGGCGGGTGCGCCTTCATAGCTGGCCGTATCAATACCAGCGCCACCGGTGAGCACGTTGTTTCCGCCCTTGCCGGTCAGTACATCATCGCCAGCACCACCATTGAGAATGTTGTCCTGACTGTCACCATTCAACCGATCAGCCAAAGCACTGCCGTTGAGGTTTTGCACATGGGTAAAGCCATCAAAATCCCGTGGAGTGAGTGAATCAAGTTGCGCAACTATCCCTTTGGTTGAACCGGAGTAATCCACGGTAGCAACACCTAATAGATTGTCGTACAGGGAGAGAGCATTGAGATTGACCCCGCTTAAGGTCAGTAAAGGCGTGCCTGGCGAGAAAGACAGACGGGCCTGCGCCGAAGCATCTTCATCTAGGTAAGCCGTGCTGGAGGCTGAACTCAGCAGCAATCGGTCGCCTGAGACTCCGGCCTGAAAAGCATTTATGCGGTGCCCGGTTGCTCCCGCCGACTGCGTGAACAAAAAGATATCGCGGCCCGCACCGCCGGTCATGCCATGCCCATTCCCGGCGCCTGAAATCAATAAGCTTGCGGACGCACCAGCGACCGCTGAGACCTGACTACCCGACACGAACTGAACATCAGCGTAACCCAACACCGATCCCAACGCAGTTTTGTAAGTCTGCAGACTGGCGCTTGCTTGGGCGTACGCTTCTTGTGCACTCGCCTGAGCAGTTAGCAATGCATTGGCTTTGTCTCTATCGACAGTAGACGCCCATTCGTAACGACTGGTGCTGGTCACCGTTACCCAGTGTGCTGGAGTAAAAGGCGGAAATAGACTCTTGGTAACGTAACGTTGTGTTGTCGTAATGACAGTTGGCGGCAGGATGCTTGCGAGGTTGGCCGCTGTTTGAGCGATCAGTGACGATGAGCCTGCCAGGCCGCCCAGTGCATCCTGATACAGCGAAACCGTGCTGGTCAACCCGCGCTCAAATGCGGCCGCAGCCTCTTTCGCAGACTGTGCGGTAGCGGCATTTTTCGTGTCATTCGCGTTGACCGCCTGCCCCAACGCAGATTGCCGCGCTCTGGCGGATGACGCTACAGCTTGCCCAACCGTCGTGGTCAACGAAAGTGAGCCGCTGATGGATGCAAAGGCTGCAACAGAGGCCGCAACGGTTCCCACACCACGTTCCAGGTAGGCGTTGCTGGTCGTCGAGGATGCCGGAAATGAAACCTCGAAAATACTCTTTACGTAGAAGGCATCCGCATTCAGTGCGCTGATGCGCTCGTAGCTGACGACTCCTTTAGGACGGCCCGTCATCGGGTTGGTTGAATCGAAATTGATCTGTGTCGTGAGGATGTAGGCCTGTGGGTCCTGGCTATTGTAATAACGGTAGCTGTTCATACTGGGGACCAGGTAAATCAGCGACACCTGACGGCCAAGGCTGCTGGCCTGAGCACTCTTGCTGCCCAACGCCGCAATTGCCGCCGCGGCCTGGTTGGCGGCCGTCGTCGCCAGACCTGCGCCTTGCGTGACCGCGCCCGACTCATAAACCCTACGCGTTTCGAGCGCGACATTTGAAATCGAAGGCACCAGTGGCACGTCCACATGGGCAGTGAAATAAGCGTCCACCGACGGTGGCTTATTGGCCGTCAATGGGTCTACGGGATTAAAGCCGGGATTGGCTTGTTTCCAGGATTGTTGAGTGGCAATGGCCAGCTCCACCGCATCGCTGCCAAGCCGCAGACCGTTGGACAGTTCGATAGCCGCGAGCTTACGGTAGTCGGCGGCGAACCAGTCCTGAATTTCGACGCGGTCATGGCTGCCCAACACAGCTACAAGCAGGTTGTTGCCTTCACGTGCCAACCACAAGTCGGCCGCCTTTATACCCGCTTGTAACTTCAGTATCGAACTGGGCCCGGTATTGCCCGAGACACCATTGATCACTTTATCTTGGCCGTCTCCCCGATCGAAGACGTACACGTCGTTCCCCCCAGCGCCTTCAAGTCGGTCATTGCCCCGACCACCCGCCAACACATTGTTAGCTGTGGTACCTGTCAACGTGTCACTCCACGCAGAGCCGGTAATGTTATCGATGTTGAACAAGGTACTTTCCAGGCTGTCGCGTCCTGATGACAAATTGACGTTCACACCGCCGGCTATCTCTGTATAGCTCACGACATCGATGCCCTCCCCACCATCTACCCAAGCGCCTCGCCCGGTTACCAAAAAAGTATCGTTGCCAATGCCGCCCCTGAGCACAGAACTCCAATCGCCACTTATCAGCGTATCGCCGTAGCGTGAGGCGATGATCTCGTTGATATGCACTTGGCCGTCGTTGAGCCCGTTATTTCGCAGGCTGCGTACTCCGGCCTGGTAATAGCCGGCAAACGACAGTGTGCGTACACCGCTGAAATTGGCAAACAGGCTCAAGTCCGAGGCATTGGCGCCCAATAGATCAACATACCGTTGGCCGTCGGCGGCTATTACACGCAGGCCATCTTGGGTGCGAATGAGAGAGGCGCTATCGCCAAGTCCAAGCAACTGAACCTGATCGCCAGCGCTGCCAGCCTGAAATCCTTGCAAAGTCACCTGCCCGGAAGCCTGGCTGACCAGCACGTTATCGACGCTGGTATTGAGCACGAAACGTTGTGCGCCGTTGCCCGCCAGGATCAGGTTGTAGCCTTTGTCGACGGTCACTGTCCCGCCCGCCACACCGTTGTAGGCCTTGGCGTAACCCGCCGATTGCGCGAACGCCCCAAGAGACGTGTCGATACCGACTTTGAGGTCCCTGGACAATTGCAATAAGGCGGCGTAAGCGGTAAAGGTATCCGCAGCAAAACCCGCATCATCGGGGGAGAAAAAAGTATTATTCCCGGGTAAATGGCCGATTGAATTCTTATTGACCGGAACCAGACTGTTCACCTGACCGCGCAAGGCTTCCAACCTGCCGGTGTAAGCCGCCCACGCCTCTGAAGTGGTCAAATACGAGGTCGCTGCGGCGCCCCAGGCGACAGCGGCAGAATGTGCCTTGGCTTGGGCGGTCGAACGCGCCTCAGCGCTCGGCACGGCGTTGGCTATTTGCGCCGCAGTTTGCGCCTGCCCCAGCGCTATCGCGCCGGCATCAATGGCCTGCAGGGTGGAGCGAACAGTGCCGTAGTATGTCGAGCCCTGCTGTAGCAATGCCAGTACCTCCTTACCGGCAGTACTCCCCTGTTCGGCACCGCTTTCACCTTCATAGAAGGTGATGAGCGTTCGGTCACGCACCCCGAGCAAAAGGTTGGGAAAACCCTGGCTGCTGCGATAACGCTGCTTGACTGACCAGGCCTGCAACGCGGCCGTATAACCTGCAAAGTCAGGCGCCGTCGTTGCCAGAGCCGCGTCAGCCCCGCGCGCCTGGCCTGCGGCCATCGCCGCATAACCTTTGGAGGCGTAATCGGCAAATATCAGGGTGCCTGGGTTGATGGGGGCTGCACCTTGAGCGGCCTCGGTTTTCTCGGCCAACCCAATATCGGCAATATCTCTTCGTGTGCCATTGGTGAACGTAAAACCGGCGGTGGAATCAATTAATCCCCCTCCCACCTGACGGCCGTCATGCGTCGATATCAGGTCAATGGATGCGATACCCAGAGACGTCAATGTTTTCAATTCGTCAGGCGTGGAAATGCCATTCTGATCCGCGTCGACCCATACTTTGACACCGTCAAAGTAACTGCCGCCGGTCAAAGGGTTGATCAACGCGGTATCCCGAGAAAAAACCGTACTCCCGGCAGCGGCGAGCGTCGCGAGCGCCGAAAAGCCATTTTGCCCAACCGGCGCCTTGCTTCCCGGTACCGCGAAGGACTCACCAAACCACTCGGTTGCATTGTCGATAGCCCCATTGCCGTTGGTGTCAAACACCAGGATGCCATTGTCCGCCCCGACCCAGCCCACCGCGCTTTTTGCCCCATCGGCGTTATGATCGAACACTGCGTTACTTTGTGACGGTGGCAGCAGTTTGATGCCACTCCCCGTCAGGTCTAGCACCAGCGGCAGGTGGTATCGACCAGAACCCGACACCTCCAATGGTAGGATGGTGACGATGCCAACGTTGTAAGTGCTCCAGCCCTGTTGAGCGATATTGAGTACTTGCTGGATGGCCGCCTGCAAGCCGTTCGACAACCTCAGTGCAAAAGGAATACTGGCGCCCAACGCAGTGGGTGACCAGCGATCAGAATAGGGCTCCTGGGCCAGGCGATGCTGCAGAGCCTTCAAGGACAGGGCATTTTCTGCAGCGGCGATCGCACCCTCGGCGGACGTATTCAGGAGCGTGCCGGTCTGTGCCTGCTGGGATGCTACGGTCTGGGACAAGACCAACGCGCCAGTTTGGGTAGACGTCTGGCTGATAAACGCAGCCAGATCGGGCGCAGGGCCCGTGAAGGTTTGACCGTTCTGTTTCCAGGTAGTGTTTACCGGCAGCCCATCGAAACCGTAAGTCTGTTCTACCGCTAATCCACCCTCGGCGTTTTTCCACGCGACGACCACACCTTGAGCCGTCAAGCGATAGGCCGCCGACAAGTCGCCATAGCTGTGTGATACGGAAACATTTTGTTTACCGACCGAAATGATCGAGTCCTTGGGTACTTCCATCAACGAAATACCTGCGACGCTGACTTGAACGCTATCTTTCGTATAAAGCAGCGTGGCCTCACCGACAGAAGATGATGAAAGGGGAACCGTCAAGATCATGTCGCCATTTGGCTCTATCTCTATTTTACGGATATTGTCGAGCGTAGTCTTCGCGTCGGGTCGAGCAGGATCGTTCGCGCTGTTCAGTAACTGGGTAACCACATTGTAATACCCAGTTGGGGAGTCGACCTTATTAATCCAGCCTTGAGCGAGTGTTTTATTCGCCTCAGAGCCGGCCACGCTCGCGAGCGACATAAGCTGGACAGTATTAATCGCCAACATCAGCTCTTTTTTAATGTCGCCAGCAGAATCAAGAACAGTTTTCCAATAGGTCTCCCTGGTATTTTCTGTGATATTAGAAAATACAGAATTCAATGTCCATGCATCTTCCGGCAGGCCATTAGCTTTAAATACGCTACTATGAAATTTCCACGCTTCATCGTGTGTCACATCAGAAGAAAGCGTGCCGCCTTCAGTGCCTTCAAGCTTTTTATTCAAAGCCAATATATACTGCCCTGCCATTTGTTTCAAAATGCGCGCAACATCTGCGTCAGATACCGGAGTACCTGCATTCGACGCTGTCATTTTCATAAAGCTGATCGCCGCTGCACCTGCCAGGGTATCTCCCTTCGACACTCCGCTTGCCAACTCAGCATACCGGTAACCTTTTGCGGCCAGATACTCATACATCGCACTCGGACCGGCCGACTCTAGAAGCGCTTCGGCTCTATCCAGCTCCACTTTACTTAGCGCTTGAGGCATCACAACTCCTTAGTACTTATCATTTTACTTTTGAGAGGA
>NZ_JAKNRV010000131.1:0-13319 GCF_023072625.1 Pseudomonas emilianonis | reverse complement strand
TGGACCAGGCCGGGCTGAGGGCGGCCCTGGCTGCGGCCGAGCGCACCGTTGAGCTGCCTCCGGTCAACCGGGCGCACACCCTGACTTAAACAGCCGCTCACAAAAAAGCTCGCTGACCGTTAACGGTTCAGCGAGCTTTTTATTGGGTGTTTCTTACAGCGCCAGATCAGACGCCGGCTTGCTCGGCTCAGCCGCAGGCTTGGCAGCCTCGGTGGCCTTGGGAGCGGTCATCTGCGGAATCGCAGGTGGTGGGGTCAGTTGCAAGATACCGGCGGTGTAGGCCCATTCTTTGGCAACAGCCTCAGGACTGTCGTTCAGCTTGGTGCCATAGCTTGGCACGATCTGATGCAGTTTTTCCTGCCAGGCCGGGGTCGCCACCTTGTCCTTGAACACTTTCTGCAGCACGGTCAGCATGATCGGCGCCGCAGTCGACGCACCTGGCGATGCGCCCAACAGGCCGGCGATGGTGTTGTCAGCGGAGCTGACCACTTCGGTGCCGAGCTTCAGCACGCCGCCCTGCTCTTCGTCACGCTTGATGATCTGCACGCGCTGACCGGCTTGCCACAGGCGCCAGTCGGATTGCTTGGCGTTCGGGAAGTACTCTTTCAGGGCGTTGTAGCGGTCGTCATCAGACAGCATCAGCTGGCCAGCAAGGTACTCGACCAGCGGGTATTCACGAATACCGACTTTGGTCATTGGCCAGATGTTGTGGGTGGTAGTGCTGGTCAGCAGGTCCAGGTACGAGCCTTCTTTCAGGAACTTGGTCGAGAAGGTCGCGAATGGGCCAAACAGAATCACGCGCTTGCCATCCAGCACACGGGTGTCCAGGTGCGGCACCGACATCGGTGGCGCGCCAACCGAAGCCTTACCGTAGGCCTTGGCCAGGTGCTGCTCGGCGATGGTTGGGTTATCGGTCACCAGGAACGAACCGCCAACCGGGAAGGCCGCGTAGTCCTTGGCTTCAGGAATGCCCGACTTTTGCAGCAGGTGCAGTGCACCGCCGCCCGCGCCGATGAACACGAACTTGGCGTCGGTTTCGGTCTTGGTGCCGTCTTTCAGGTTTTTGTAGCTCACACGCCACGAACCGTCGGCGTTACGGGTGATGTCCTGCACTTCACTCGACAGTTTCAGGTCGAACTTCGGCGTGGTTTGCAGGTGAGCGACGAACTGGCGGGTGATCTCGCCGAAGTTCATGTCCGTCCCCAGCGGGCTCCAGGTGGCCGCGATTTTCTGGTTCGGGTCACGCCCTTCCATCATCAACGGAACCCACTTGGCGATCTGCGCCGGGTCTTCGGAGTACTGCATGCCGGCGAACAGCGGGCTCGCTTGCAAGGCTTCGTAACGCTTTTTCAGGAACTTGATGTTGTCATCGCCCCACACAAAGCTCATGTGCGGTGTGGAGTTGATGAACGAACGCGGGTTCTTCAGCACGCCCTGCTGGACCTGCCAGGACCAGAACTGACGGGAGATCTGGAACGCTTCGTTGATTTCGACCGCTTTCGGGATCTCAACGTTGCCGTTCTTGTCTTCCGGGGTGTAGTTCAGCTCAGCCAGGGCCGAGTGACCGGTACCGGCGTTGTTCCAGCCGTTGGAGCTTTCTTCGGCGACGCCATCGAGGCGCTCGACCATTTCCATCGACCAGCTCGGCTCCAGCTCGTTAAGCCAGACACCCAGGGTCGCACTCATGATGCCGCCGCCGATCAGCAGCACATCGACTTTCTTTGCCTCTTCCGCGTGAACGGACGTGATCCCCATCGACAAAGCCAACCCCAGCAGGGCAGTGTTTACTTTCTTAAACATCAGTAGCACCTATGATAAAACGCCATCCGCCCCACTGCCCCTGAGCCTGGCGAACCCTCGATCACGCTGCGCCAGGCAACGCACCGTGGGGTTTGCACATTCATTCAAGGACCGCAGGGTGGGCACACAAGGCCGACGTATCGACCTCACTTTTATGTCCCTTCTGCGCTGACTTTTTATCATTATTGGCTTCAGCTACCTGGGCGACCGCCAGCCGCCGGGACGTATACGGGTGTACGTTCCGAAGAAAGACTAGACCAAGATGGCGCGCAGAATATCACGCCATACCGCCGATATGCGCTGTTTGGCCAATTGACAACTCTAAAATATGGGTTTTTACAAGCCCGACGGACGCGACGTGGGGTCACAGGGTCGTCAGCGGAAGGGAACTCTCGTGTAAAAGGCGGCTCTAGACTCCCTCGCCGCCGCTTGCGTAGCATCGGCGGCTCCGCCTCGTACACCCTTCAACACAGAGCGATCCATGTCTATCCAGCAAACACCCGGGCACGTCCTGCCCGCGCGCAGCGCCGCCAAAATGGAAGCTGCCATGGCCGTGGGCGCTTTCGCGATCGGTACCGGCGAATTCGCCATCATGGGACTGATGCCTGACATCGCCCACAACCTGAACCTCAGTGAGCCGCAAGTGGGCCACGCCATCAGCGCCTATGCCCTCGGCGTGATGGTCGGCGCCCCGCTGCTGGCCATCCTCGGCGCCAAGCTGCTGCGCAAACACATGCTCCTGCTGCTCATGGGGCTTTATGCCCTGGGCAACCTGGCCACCGCCTTCACTCCGACTTTCGGCTCGCTGATGGCCTTCCGCTTTATCAGCGGCCTGCCACACGGCGCCTATTTCGGCATCGCTGCCGTGGTGGCGTCGACCATGGTGCCAAACGACAAACGCGCCGGCGCCGTGGCACGGGTGATGATGGGCCTGACCCTGGCCATGTTGCTGGGCAACCCAATTGCCACCTTCCTCGGGCAACACCTCGGCTGGCGCTCGGCATTTGCGCTGGTCAGCGCGCTCGCCCTGTGTACCATCGCCCTGGTCTGGCGCTACGTCCCCGACCGCCGCGACGAACCGCGCAGCGATCCACGCAAGGAACTGCGCGCCTTCACCAAACCGCAGGTGTGGATGGCCCTGGCCATCGGCGCGATTGGTTTTGCCGGGATGTTCTGCGTGTTCAGCTACCTGGCCCCGACCATGCTCGAAGTGACCAAAGTCACGCCGCAATGGATTCCCTTTGGCCTGGCCGCGTTTGGCGTGGGCGGGATCATCGGCAACATCGCCGGCGGCAAGCTGTTCGATCGCCTGCAGTTTCGCGCAGTGGGCTTGATATTGGTGTGGTCGATGGCGGTGCTGCTGTTCTTCCCCTTCGCCGCCGGCTCGCTGTGGAGCGTGCTGCTGAGCATGGGCCTGGTCGGCACCATGGTGTCCCTGGCCGCCCCGTTGCAGATCCGCCTGATGGACATCGCCCACGAAGCGCCAAGCCTGGCGGCAGCGTCCAACCACGCGGCGTTCAACCTGGCGAACGCGCTGGGGCCGTGGTTTGGCGGGATGGCGATTACTGCCGGGCTCGGCTGGACAAGTACCGGTTATATCGGCGCAGCCACAGCGCTCGTCGGCCTAGTCATCTACCTGATCGCCCGCCGCATGAAAGGCGGCCACTAACGCCTGCCATTCCGAAACCACTGCGCGCTTCAATGTGGGAGGGGGCTTGGCGGTGGGTCAGTCAAAACATCAATGACTGCCCCGCCCCATCAGTCATCACGCAACAACCCCGAACCGTACTCACCATAACTACTCCCCAGCCCGCTGCCGCCAAAATTCATCTTGGCGGCTTTGCTGGGGCTGTGGTCACCAAACGCCTGGCATCCCCCTGAAAAGCAAGGGTCGCTACTCACGCCCGACGAACCCGACGAACAAGCACCCAGCAGCAACGTGCCAGCGATCATCACGACTTTGACGAGGTTCGAGATCATTTTTCAGTTCCCTGTGGCCTGGAAGCGCGGGGGGCTTCCCGTGGAGATGATCGTAGGCCTCGAAGGCACGGGGAATGATGAAACTTCGCCAGGGGACAGGATGGGTTCAGGTTGCCGCCTTGGGGTAAGGCGGCGGGAGGGGGTTGTCAGGCTGTAGCCGGGCTGATGACACGAGCGACTTGGTCCTGGGCTCGGTCAACGAGTAGAGCGCTCAGGTCGATCAGTTGCTGAATGCCCAAGACAATGGCGCGCTGGGAGTCGTCGAGGTTAAAAGCCACGGTAGCGGCCATTTCGCTGGCGGACGCGAGGTTTTCGGAGGCGTTGGCCAGGAGGGTTTCGGTGTCTATGTCGGGGCTGACGAGGAATAGGTTGTGGGTTGGGTGTTCGACCGGTGATTCGTCTTCAGAGGGTGGCAAGTAATGAGGAATCGCTCGTTGAGCCGCAGCATGAAGCTTGGCGTCAGCGGGTAAAGCATTTGAAGCATAAGGCGGATTAGGTGTGACCTTGTACATGGCGAAGCTCCTTTAGCGTTTCAGGAACTGCCCATCTCACTTCCACATGAGGGTGGCAGCTGTACGCAGGTGTGGAAGACCAGGGCTAAAGGACCCGGCGCACCGAAGTGCCCCGCGCACAGCCGCCATAACGCAATCATACAGACGTAAAAAAACGCCGGTAGGTGTTTATGGGCGATTGAGCGCCTTCAGCTTGATCGGACTTCCACATCCGGCCGCTGGGTTGGCAGCGGCTTGAGGAGGTTAGCTATGGGAAGTCTGAGGGGCAAGCTGAGAAAAGTGTGGGATATTTCTCGGGGGAGATACTGGTCTGCCTCCGTAATACTGGGGGTCTGAGCCCGATATTCCCGGCATATGCCACACCCGCCCCCCGCTAGAAGTGTTGAAGTGCACGAAATACACCTCACCGACACCTAAGAGACATACCTGATAAACTGCGCCATTCGCCTCGCTGACTCAGATCGCCAATGTCCCTACAAACCGCTCCACTCTCCCGCCGCTTTTCTGTCGCACCGATGATGGACTGGACCGACCGCCACTGCCGGTTCTTCCTACGCCTGCTCTCCAAACACGCCCTGCTCTACACCGAGATGGTCACCACCGGCGCGATCCTCCACGGCGATCACGACCGCTTCCTGCGCCACAACGACGCCGAGCACCCTCTTGCGCTTCAACTGGGCGGCAGTGTTCCCGCCGATCTGGCCGCCTGTGCCCGAATGGCCGAGGCTGCCGGTTACGACGAAGTGAACCTGAACGTCGGCTGCCCCAGCGATCGGGTGCAGAACAACATGATCGGCGCGTGCCTGATGGGCCATCCGGCGTTGGTGGCGGATTGCGTGAAGGCGATGCGCGATGCGGTGTCGATTCCGGTGACGGTGAAGCACCGGATCGGGATCAATGGGCGGGACAGTTACGCCCAGTTGTGTGATTTCGTCGGGCAGGTGAAGGATGCGGGGTGTACCAGTTTTACCGTGCATGCGCGGATTGCGATTCTGGAGGGGTTGTCGCCGAAGGAGAATCGCGACATTCCGCCGTTGCGGTATGACGTGGCGGCGCAGTTGAAGCGGGATTTTGCCGAGTTGGAGATCATTCTCAACGGCGGGATCAAGACGCTGGAACAGTGCCAAGAGCATCTGCAGACGTTTGACGGGGTGATGCTGGGCCGGGAGGCTTATCACAATCCGTATGTGCTGGCGGAGGTGGATCAGCAGTTGTTCGGCAGTGCGCGGCCGGTGATCAGTCGGGCAGAGGCGTTGGCGCAGTTGCGGCCTTATATCGCGGAGCATTTGGCGAGCGGTGGCTCGATGCATCACATTACGCGGCATGTGCTGGGGTTGGGGACGGGTTTCCCTGGGGCGCGCAAGTTCAGGCAGTTGTTGTCGGTGGATATTCATAAAGCGAGTGATCCGTTGGCGTTGCTGGATCAGGCGGCGGGGTTGCTGGAGGGCCGGTGAAACCGGCGCCCACATGTTTATCGCGGCGTTCATTGGGCTGTTAGGTTGAACCTGCGGGCGATTTTGCCCTCCTATTTAGCAGCACGGCCAGTCATTCAAACGGCTGTTTTCAGGTTGTTGCCCTCGCAAACGATCGAACGCATTTGCGCCCTTGAGCGCCTGCCAGCGCTCGGGTAATGTCATCAGACCCATAGGACAGAGCACGCCCATGACTTCCAAGCTGGAACAACTCAAACAGTTCACTACCGTCGTCGCCGATACCGGCGATTTCGCGGCCCTCGCCAATCTCAAGCCGCAAGATGCCACCACCAACCCTTCCCTGCTGCTCAAGGCCGCGTCGATTCCGGGCTATGCCAAGTTGCTGGATGAATGCGTGAAGGACTGCAACGGTGATGTTGGCCTGGCCAGTGACCGTTTTGCGGTGGCGGTGGGTCAAGAAATCTTGAAAGTGGTGCCCGGCCGTATCTCCACCGAGGTGGATGCACGCCTGTCGTTCGACACTGACGCCGTACTCAAGCGTGCGCACCGTCTGATCGACCTGTATGACAAAGCCGGGGTTGGCCGTGATCGCGTACTGATCAAGATCGCTTCCACCTGGGAAGGTATCCGCGCGGCGGAGAAGCTGGAAAAAGAAGGCATCCAGACCAACCTGACCCTGCTGTTCTCCTTCGCCCAGGCCGTGGCCTGTGCCGAAGCGGGTGTGTTCCTGATTTCGCCGTTCGTGGGCCGTATCTACGACTGGTACAAGAAAGCCAACGGCAACGACTACACCGGCGCCGATGATCCCGGCGTGCAGTCGGTGACGCGCATCTACAACTACTACAAGGCCAATGACTACAAGACCGTGGTGATGGGTGCGAGCTTCCGCAACCTGAGCCAGATCGAAGAGTTGGCCGGCTGTGATCGCCTGACGATCAGCCCGGACCTGCTGGAGAAACTGGCGGCCGATACCGGCAAGCTGGAGCGCAAGCTGTCGCCAGGCCATGCCGGTGAAGCGCGGGTGCATCTGACTGAAGCGCAGTTCCGTTGGGAGTCCAACGAAGATGCGATGGCGACTGAGAAGCTGGCCGAGGGGATTCGTCAGTTTGCTCGGGATCAAGAGAAGCTCGAAGCGTTGTTGTCTGCCAAGCTGTAAAAGCGGCGGCAGCAAAAAGGGCGGCACCTGTGAGGGTGCCGCCCTTTTTTTCAGTTAGGAACTCGGTCAAATGTGGGAGGGGGCTTGCCCCCTCCCACACTGGGAGTGCATTCCAACAGGGCGGTCAGTGGCGTTCGAGGGCGTTGACGAGGTCGTGGAAGGCTTCGCGATTGGACTCGTTCAAGCCCATCAGGATTTTGTGCGCTTCCAGCACCTTGATCCGCACGATTTCCTCGGATTGGTCCTGGGACGGCAGGTCGGTCAGGCACTCCGGGCAGGGGATCGGGCGGTCAACGATGTTGAACACTTGATCGAAGCCCATGGACTGCAGCAGACGGGTGATGTCTTCGTGGGTGGTGACGACGGTGGGCAACAGGCCGACCTTCTGCCGAGACAGAATGGACAACTTGGCCAATAACCCAAGGGTGGTGCTATCGATGCTGCGGGTTTCGGTCAGATCGATCACGATCGCCGAGAAATTCAGTGCTGTGAAAATCCGCTCAATCGTTGCATCCAGCGCCGAACACAAGGTCAGGCGCACTTCACCGACAAACTTCAGGACGAAGGTCCCGTCTTGCTCGGCGAATTGGATTCTTCCGGTACTCATCAAAGATTCCTGCTCAACACCAATAGGGCGATATCATCCGGCATCTCCCCTAGCGTGGCCAATCCAAAAACCTGCCGCAGACCATCCAGGCTGCCGCCCGCCGACTTGACCCGTTGGGGCAAGGCGGCTTCTTTCTCTTTGAGTGTAGGCTCTGGAAGAAGGTCCAGGATGCCATCGGACATCAGCGTCAGGCTGAAGGTCGGCGGCAGCTCCAGGATGTGGTCTTCGTAGGTGGCTTCATTGAACAAGCCGACGGGCAGACCACGCCCTTCCAGGTAGCGCACACTGTCAGGAGTGTACAAAACCGGCATCGGCAGGTGACCGCCGATGCTGTAGGTCAAAAGACCGGTTTCTTCATCAATCACGCCGCCCACCATCGTCACGTGCTTGCCCAGCTTGCAGCTGATCAGGCCTCGGTTGATGTGGCCCAGCACCTGGGAGGGGGTGAATTCCGGCAAGGTGCCACTGCGCTTGGATTCAAACAACAGCCGTGTGGTCATAAACTTCAACAACACGGTGACAAACGCAGAGGATGCGCCATGGCCGGACACGTCGGCCAGGTAGAACGCAACCCGCCGCTCATCTACGCGGAAATAGTCGACAAAATCACCCGACAGGTACAGCGACGGGATGATCTGGTGCGCGAACTTGAATTCATCGATGGTCCACGGGCTGACCGGCAGCATGTTCATCTGCACCTGGCGACCGGCGTTCTGGTCTTCCTGGAGCAGGTTCAGGCTGGCTTCGAGTTCGCGGTTGGCGGTTTCGAGCTTTTCGCGGTAGCGCTGGTTTTCCACCAACAGGCGTGCACGATCCAGGGCACGGCGCACCGAGTGCTCCAGCACCGCCAGGTCTTGCAGGGGCTTGATCAGGTAGTCGGCGGCGCCCAGGCGCAGGGCCTCGACGGCATCGTTCATCACCCCGGCACCGGACACGACAATCACCGGCGTCTGCGGAGCAAGCTCGGTTACCTGGCGAATCAGCTCGAGGCCGCCCATCTGGGGCATGCGCAGATCGCAGATCACGAGGTCGGGCTTATCGCGCTCGAATACCTGGAGACCCTGTTGGCCATTGCTGGCCTGCAGGACGCTGAAGCCACTGTCTTCCAAATAGGCCGCAAGGCTTGCGCGCACTACTTCGTCGTCATCGATTATCAGCAGCGTGGCACTGGTTTTTGGCATGTGGGCAAACGGCGCCAGAATTAGGTTGGCGTAGGCGGCTCGGCAATGGCCGTGCTCACGCTACTGGATTCGCTTTCTAGCCTCTCTGTCCTACAAAGCATAGGCTTTTTGCCCACGCACAACTGTAAAGCAGAGGTGCCCTTCTAAGGCGCAGACGGTACTCCCATCCGCCAGGGGTTTCAAGCTCATGCCGATGGTCGCCGGGCGTCTTTACATCGCAAATCACAGGGAGTTATAAGAACAGCCATCACCACAACACAAAGTAAGGATGGAAGCTGTGAGCGAACACGAGCGCGACTACGCTGAAAAGCGCGATTTCATCCGCATGCGAGTGGATGCCGATGTCTCTTTGATCCACGCCGGGCAGGAAATTGACGGGGTTTGCGTGGACCTTTCCAGCTCCGGTATGCAAGTGCAGGCACCTCGCCAGTTCACGGTGGGCGACCTGCTGACCGTGCGCATCGAGTCGGAACATGCCGCCCTCACGGGCCTGGAAGCGGACACCCAGGTGGTATGGGCGAAGAACGAGGGCGATAAACAACATTTGGGACTGAAGATCCTGAAAATGCGCTAATACCCGCGCACAAAAAAGGCGACCACGCGGTCGCCTTTTTTCGTTTCAAGACGTCTCGACTTAGAAGTCGTCGACGACCTTCCCATCCTTGACCTTGAACTCGCGGTTCTGCAGGTAGGCGTTGCGAATGAAGGTGTACTTGTCGCCGGTGATCAGCTTCTCGCTGTCGAGCAGGCTGGCACGGGTGTCGACAATGTTCAGGCCAAAGGTGCTGTTGCGCCAGCCGATGTCGTTCATGTAGCGGTACGGTTGGGTGTAGCTGTCCACGTATTTGGACGGCGCGTCGCGCAAGGTGCTTGGACCCAGCAACGGCAGCATCACGTAAGGACCGCTGCGCACGCCCCAGTAACCGAGGGTCTGGCCGAAGTCTTCATCGCTGCGTTGCAGCCCCATTTTGGTGCCTACGTCGACGAAGCCCAGCACGCCGAAGGTGGTGTTCATCAACAGGCGGGCTGTATCCACACCGGCGGCGTGCGGCTTGAGTTGCAGCACGTTGTTGGCCAGGTTGCCGACATCGCCGATATTGCGGAAGAAGTTGTGAACGCCGTCCTGCACGAATTGCGGGGTCACAAACTGATAGCCTTGGGCCAATGGTTTGAGGGCGTAGGTATCAACGGTGTCGTTGAACGTGAAGATCGGGCGGTTGACGCTTTCCCATGGATCATCTTCCGACGCAGCGTTTACGGCGAAAGGGGCCAGCAGGACAGTGGCACACACCGACAGCTGAGCGAAGTAGTGGCTCCAGCGCATAGCTTTTGCTCCTTGAATGGTCTGTCATGGGCGCTATGCCCTGAATAAGGCGCCAGTATATGACGGAAGTGGCCTTTTAGGCATCTTCCAGGAAACGACATACAGAAAATGTACAAAATTCCTACAATTACTCGAGAGTGTCATCGACTTGTCACACCACCCCGATAGCGTCACAGCTATTTCAGGGATGTCGAAATGCCTCACGCCGAGATAGCCATCGCCACTGCCCCCACCTTGACCGCCGTGTTGTTTGGCCTGAGTGGCTGCCTGGTGGATTTTGGTTCCCAGGCGCGCACCGATTCACCCTCCCCGCATTCCGAGGCCACGCCAGGAGCATTGAAGATCCTGCGCAGCCTCAAGGAACAAGGCGTGCCCTGCGCCTGGCTGGATGAGCTGCCGCCCTCGGTGACAACCCCGCTGGCAGCTGCGCTGCCCGATTGGCTCAAGGCGGCGTCGCCCTCTTCCATCCGCTGGCCCGCCCCCCATGCGTGCTGGCAAGCCTTGATGGAATTGAACATTGAACGCCTGGAAGGCTGCGTACTGGTCAGCGGCGAGCCGCGCCTGCTGCAATCGGGCCTGAACGCTGGGCTGTGGACTATCGGCCTGGCGTCCTGCGGTTCGCTGTGCGGCCTGGCGCCAGAGCAATGGCAGGCACTGACCGAGCAACAGCGCGAATACAAACGCGGCAAGGCCACCGTGGCGCTGTATGGGTTGGGGGTGCATTCGGTGATCGATCACCTCGGCGAGCTCGGTACCTGCCTGGCGGACATCAGCCTGCGCCAGCTCAAAGGCGAAAAGCCCTGATTGAGATCATGCACAGACGGCGCCGGTAGATTAATCTACAGCTCCTCTCGTAGACCTTTCTCGGCGTGCCGTGGTCTACGCCAGTGCCTATCGATAAAAGGAAGAACACCATGCCTGCCCGCGAAAAACTGCAAGAACAGGTCAACATCCTGCGCGAGCAACTGGAACAAGAACCGCCGCTGCCGTCCGAAAAACGTGAAGCGCTGGAAGCCTTGCTTGCCAAGTTTGAAGTGCAACTTGAACTGGAACCGGCCACTCAGCCACCGAGCATCGCTGATGATGTGAACCGGGCGGTAGAAAGTTTCGAGTTGGACCATCCGGGCATTGCCGGGACGTTGCGCAATATTGTGATCACCTTGGGCAACATCGGCATTTAACCCGAGCCCAAGCCAAGCACAGAACCAAAATATGGGAGGGGGCTTGCTCCCGATAGCAGTGGGTCAGGCACAGAGACTGTGGCTGACACTCCGCTATCGGGTGCAAGCCCCCTCCCACATTTTGGTTTGTGTACAAGGTTACTGGCGCGCCAGGCGCAGGTTTTGGAACTGCACATCCTCAGTACTGCGATACGGGTTGATATCCAGCCCACCCCGCCGCACATAGCGCGCAAACACCGTCAACTTCTCTGGTTTCAGCAAGCGCTGCAAGTCCAGGAAGATCCGCTCCACGCACTGCTCATGGAAGTCCGAGTGCTGGCGAAAGCTCACCAGGTATTCCAGCAGGCTGGCGTGATCCAGCTGTGCGCCGCGGTATTGCACCGCCACGCTGCCCCAGTCGGGCTGGCTGGTGACCGGGCAGTTGGATTTGAGCAGGTGGCTGTACACGCTCTCCTCGACAATGCGCGAGTCATCGCAACGCAGCAGTTCCGGACGCGGGTGTTCGTAGTTGCTGACGCTGATATCCAGGTCATCGATGCACACCCCCGGCAACGCCACCAGGCCTTCGGCCTCAACTTCAGCCAGGCTGCGGATGCGCACGCCCACCGGCTTGCCGGCAGCAGCGCTGAGGTCGGTGCGCAACGTCGCCTCCAGGCTTTGCGTATCGGCAAACGCGGTCTGGTTCAGTGAGTTGAGGTACAGCTTGAAGGACTTGGACTCGATGATATTCGGCGAGTCGGCCGCAATACTGAATTCACCGATGGCCACCACCGGCTTGCCCGACGGCAGCAGCCAGGACAGTTCGAAGCAGTTCCAGAAATCCACGCCCTTGTAGGGCAGGGTCTCGGCGCTCAGGCCCAGTTCGGCCCATTTCGCGGCGCGCGGGATCGGGAACAGCAACGAGGGGGTGTAGGTGCTGATGTATTCACTGGACTTGCCCAGCGGCGAATTTTCGGCTGCGGGATGCATGGCGGAAACCTGGCTAAATAAACCCGACCAGTCTACCAGCCTTTGCCCCCGCCCCTAAGAAACACAGCACGCGCGCCCTCGCAGGCTCAATGGACGTTGAGCTTGCCGACCATGCCCGCTTGGTAATGCCCGGGAATATTGCAGGCAAACTCAAGGCCGGAGGCCTTGGTGAACGTCCAGACCAATTCGGCGGTTTTACCGGGTTCTACCAGTACGCTGTTGGGGTCATCGTGCTTCATCCCGCCCATATTGCCCATGTTGCCCATAGCACCGTGGTCCATGGCGCCGTGGTCCATCTTGCCCATACCGGTGGCGTTCAGCATGCCGCTCGACTGCATCTGCATCATTTGCTTCTGATGCTCAGCATGCATGGCCGCATCGCCCAGGTTGAACTCGTGGAGCAACTGGCCTTTGTTGACCAGCACAAAACGCACGGTCTCACCGGCCTTTACATCCAGGGACTTGGGCGAAAAGGACATATCCTGCAGCACCACTTCCACGGTGCGCGTGGCCTTTTCGGCAGATGCCGGCTGGCCAAATGCATAGGTGTGAGCCGTGTCAGCCATTGCACCAACACTCAACGCCAACAGACAGCCTGCCAACAACAGGGGGGTACGCAATGCCATCTCAATTCTCCAAAGGTGTGGGATCGGTCTGAGGACAACTCTAAGATTGCACCCCTGCCAGCTAGCTGACTGCTAGATTACAACTTTGTCAGGTTGCGCCCCTCCCCTGGCCACCACGGTATAAAGTCCGACGTGACCTGCTGCCAAGAGCTGCCCATGAAACTGCTGATCGTCGAAGACCAACCCAAAACCGGCCAGTACCTGCGCCAAGGCCTGGCCGAGGCCGGCTTTACCACCGAACTGGTGGCCGACGGCACCAGCGGCCAACACTTGGCGCTGACCGGCGACTACGACCTGCTGATCCTTGATGTGATGTTGCCCGGCCGCGATGGTTGGCAGATCCTCCAGGCCGTGCGCAGCGCCGGACTCGACATCCCGGTGCTGTTTCTCACCGCCCGCGACGCCGTGGAAGACCGCGTACACGGCCTGGAACTGGGCGCCGACGACTACCTGGTCAAGCCGTTCGCCTTTTCCGAACTGCTCGCACGGGTGCGCAGCCTGTTGCGCCGTGGCAGCAGCGCACCGCAGGAAACCGCCCTGCAACTGGCCG
>NZ_JAKNRV010000130.1:0-13453 GCF_023072625.1 Pseudomonas emilianonis | reverse complement strand
AAGCCGGCGCCGGTCACCAAGCCGGTCGCGCCAGCACCAGCACCTGTCGCCAAGCCGGTTGAAAAACCCGTGGCCGTCGCCAAGGCCGGCGCCGCCGGCAGTAGCTGGTACACCAGCCAGCCTAGCGGCAACTTCGTGGTGCAGATCCTCGGCACCAGCTCCGAAGCCAACGCCCAAGCCTTCGTCAAAGAGCAGGGCGGCGAGTACCGTTATTTCAAGAAAGTGCTCAACGGCAAGCCTCTTTACGTGATCACTTACGGCAGCTTCTCAAGCCGTGCTGCCGCCGATACCGCTATCAAAGCCTTGCCAGCGAAGGTTCAGGCTGGTAAACCTTGGCCTCGCACTGTTGCCAGCGTTCAACAAGAACTGGCAGCAACTCGCTGAAGATCCGGCGGCCTTACCCAGGCCGCCCTCCCGGCACCTCAAAAAAAAACGCAAGTGCGTGCAGCCCTAGGGGCCGCGCGCGTTGTGGTGTCTGCGTCACAGTGGCTTTTGAGTCGTAGCGGTCAAAGTTAAAAAAGTTTTGACTAGCACAGCATATCGCTTTAAACCTTTCATAAATGCGACATAGATTTGCGACATCTCGTCGCTAAATTTGTGAGCGTCTGTGTCGGTGTGTACAATGACCTCCCTTTTGCCCCTGCAAAGCCGACGAACGTTCGGCGTGGAAGGTAACTGGTTGAATTGAAAAGAAATTTGCCTCGATATAAGAGGCAGCCTGGTGAGAAAGCGTCTATGAAAGCAGGTCTGTACCAACCCGATGAATTCAAGGATAACTGCGGTTTCGGCCTGATTGCCCATATGCAGGGCGAGCCCAGTCATACCCTTTTGCAAACGGCCATCGAGGCCCTGACCTGCATGACCCACCGTGGTGGGATCAACGCCGACGGCAAGACCGGTGACGGGTGTGGCTTGCTCATTCAAAAGCCCGACCTGTTCCTGCGCGCTGTCGCCAAAGAACATTTCGCGGCCGATCTGCCCAAGCAGTACGCCGTGGGCATGGTGTTCTTCAACCAGGACCCGGTCAAAGCCGAAGCCGCTCGCGAGAACATGAACCGCGAAATCCTCGCGGCCGGCCTGCAACTCGTCGGCTGGCGCAAAGTGCCGATCGACACCAGCGTGCTCGGCCGCCTGGCCTTGGAGCGCCTGCCGCAGATCGAACAAGTGTTCATCGCGGGCGACGGCCTGAGCGACCAGGACATGGCGATCAAGCTGTTCACATCGCGTCGTCGCTCGTCTGTGTCCAATGCCGCTGACACCGACCACTACATCTGCAGCTTTTCGCACAAGACCATCATTTATAAAGGCCTGATGATGCCGGCGGACTTGACCGCCTTCTATCCGGACCTGAGCGATGAGCGCCTGCAAACCGCAATCTGCGTGTTCCACCAGCGCTTCTCCACCAACACCCTGCCGAAATGGCCGCTGGCCCAGCCATTCCGCTTCCTCGCCCACAACGGCGAGATCAACACCATCACCGGCAACCGCAACTGGGCTGTGGCCCGTCGCACCAAGTTCGCCAACGATTTGATGGACCTGGAAGAACTCGGCCCGCTGGTCAACCGCGTCGGCTCCGACTCCTCCAGCATGGACAACATGCTCGAACTGATGGTCACCGGCGGCATCGACCTGTTCCGTGGCGTGCGCATGATCATTCCGCCTGCGTGGCAGAACGTCGAGACCATGGACCCCGATCTGCGGGCGTTCTATGAGTACAACTCGATGCACATGGAGCCGTGGGACGGCCCGGCCGGCGTGGTCATGACCGACGGCCGCTACGCGGTGTGCCTGCTCGACCGTAACGGTCTGCGCCCGGCGCGTTGGGTGACCACCACCAACGGTTTCATCACCCTGGCGTCGGAAATCGGCGTGTGGAACTACCAGCCGCAAGACGTGATCGCCAAAGGCCGCGTCGGCCCTGGCCAGATCCTCGCCGTGGACACCGAAACCGGGCAGATCCTCGACACCGATGCGATCGACAACCGCTTGAAGTCGCGTCACCCGTACAAGCAATGGCTGCGCAAGAACGCCCTGCGCATCCAGGCAACCATGGAAGACAACGACCACGGTTCGGCGTTCTACGACATCGACCAGCTCAAGCAGTACATGAAGATGTACCAGGTCACGTTCGAAGAGCGCGACCAGGTGCTGCGTCCGCTCGGCGAGCAAGGTTACGAGGCGGTCGGCTCGATGGGCGACGACACGCCGATGGCCGTGCTGTCCCAGCGCGTGCGCACGCCATACGACTACTTCCGCCAGCAGTTCGCCCAGGTGACCAACCCACCGATCGACCCGCTACGTGAAGCCATCGTGATGTCCCTGGAAGTGTGCCTCGGTGCCGAGCGCAACATCTTCCAGGAATCGCCTGAGCACGCCTCCCGCGTGATCCTCAGCTCGCCGGTCATTTCCCCGGCCAAGTGGCGCTCGCTGATGACCCTGGAGCGTCCAGGCTTCGACCGTCAGATCATCGACCTGAACTACGACGAGAGCCTCGGCCTTGAAGCCGCGGTGCGCAATGTCGCGGACCAGGCCGAAGAAGCCGTGCGCGCCGGGCGTACCCAGATCGTGCTGACCGACCGTCACATTGCACCGGGCAAGCTGCCGATCCACGCCTCCCTGGCCACCGGTGCGGTCCATCACCGCCTGACCGAAAAAGGCCTGCGCTGCGACTCCAACATCCTCGTGGAAACCGCCACCGCCCGCGACCCGCACCATTTCGCGGTGCTGATCGGTTTCGGCGCTTCGGCGGTGTACCCGTTCCTCGCCTACGAAGTGCTCGGTGATCTGATCCGTACCGGTGAAGTCCTGGGTGACCTCTATGAGGTGTTCAAGAACTACCGCAAAGGCATCACCAAGGGCCTGCTGAAGATCCTGTCGAAGATGGGCATCTCCACCGTCACTTCCTACCGTGGCGCGCAGTTGTTCGAGGCCATTGGTCTGTCGGAAGAAGTCTGCGACCTGAGCTTCCGTGGCGTACCGAGTCGCATCAAGGGTGCGCGTTTCGTCGACATCGAAGCCGAACAGAAAGCCCTGGCAGCCGAAGCCTGGAGCGCGCGCAAGCCGATCCAGCAAGGCGGCCTGCTCAAGTTCGTACACGGTGGCGAATATCACGCCTACAACCCGGACGTGGTCAGCACCCTGCAAGCCGCCGTGCAGCAGGGCGACTACGCCAAGTTCAAGGAATATACCGCGCTGGTGGATAACCGCCCGGTGTCGATGATCCGCGACATGTTCAAGGTGAAAACCCTGGATACGCCGCTGGACATCAGCGAAATCGAACCGCTGGAATCAGTCCTCAAGCGCTTTGACTCCGCCGGTATTTCCCTGGGCGCCTTGTCGCCCGAGGCCCACGAAGCCCTGGCCGAAGCCATGAACCGCCTGGGTGCGCGTTCCAACTCCGGCGAAGGCGGCGAAGACCCGGCGCGCTACGGCACCATCAAGAGCTCGAAAATCAAGCAAGTGGCGACTGGCCGTTTCGGTGTAACCCCGGAATACCTGGTCAACGCCGAAGTGCTGCAGATCAAAGTCGCTCAGGGTGCCAAACCCGGTGAGGGCGGCCAACTGCCGGGCGGCAAGGTCAACGGTCTGATCGCCAAGCTGCGTTATGCGGTACCGGGCGTGACCCTGATTTCGCCGCCGCCGCACCACGACATCTACTCGATCGAAGACTTGTCGCAGCTGATTTTCGACCTTAAGCAAGTCAACCCGCAGGCTCTGGTCTCGGTGAAACTGGTCGCGGAAGCCGGCGTGGGCACCATCGCCGCCGGTGTGGCCAAGGCCTATGCCGACCTGATCACCATCTCCGGCTACGACGGCGGCACCGGCGCTTCGCCGCTGACCTCGATCAAGTACGCTGGCGCACCGTGGGAGCTCGGCCTGGCCGAGACGCACCAGACCCTGCGCGGCAACGACCTGCGCGGCAAAGTCCGCGTGCAGACCGACGGCGGCCTGAAAACCGGCCTCGACGTAATCAAGGCCGCCATCCTCGGCGCCGAAAGTTTCGGCTTCGGCACCGCGCCGATGATCGCCCTGGGCTGCAAATACCTGCGCATCTGCCACCTGAACAACTGCGCCACTGGCGTCGCCACTCAGAACGAGAAGCTGCGCAAGGATCACTACATCGGCACCGTCGACATGGTGGTGAATTTCTTCACCTACGTCGCCGAAGAAACCCGTGAGTGGCTGGCCAGGCTGGGCGTGCGCTCCCTCGAAGAGCTGATCGGCCGCACCGATCTGCTGGACATTCTCGAAGGCCAGACCGCCAAGCAACAACACCTGGACCTGACGCCGCTGTTGGGCAGCGATCACATCCCGGCAGACAAGCCACAATTCTGCCAGGTGGAGCGCAACCCACCGTTCGACAAAGGCCTGCTGGCCGAGAAGATGGTCGAGATGGCCGCTTCGTCGATCAACGACGCCAGCGGTGGCGAATTCAGCATGGACATTTGCAACTGCGACCGCTCCATCGGCGCACGCATCTCCGGCGAAATCGCGCGCAAGCACGGCAACCAAGGCATGGCCAAGGCGCCGATCACCTTCCGCTTCACCGGCACCGCGGGCCAGAGCTTCGGCGTGTGGAACGCCGGCGGCCTGCACATGTACCTTGAAGGTGACGCCAACGACTACGTGGGCAAGGGCATGACCGGCGGCAAGCTGGTGATCGTTCCGCCTAAAGGCAGCGTCTACAAGACCCAGGACAGTGCCATCATCGGCAACACCTGCTTGTACGGCGCCACGGGCGGCAAGCTGTTCGCCGCCGGTACGGCCGGTGAGCGTTTCGCCGTGCGTAACTCCGGCGCCCACACCGTGGTGGAAGGCACTGGCGATCACTGCTGCGAGTACATGACCGGGGGCTTTGTCGCGGTACTGGGCAAGACCGGTTACAACTTCGGTTCGGGCATGACCGGCGGTTTCGCCTACGTGCTGGACCAGGACAACACCTTCGTCGACCGGGTCAACCACGAGTTGGTCGAGATCCAGCGGATCAGCGGCGAAGCGATGGAATCCCACCGTAACCACTTGCAGCACGTGCTGGACGAGTACGTCGAGGAAACCGGCAGCGAATGGGGTCGTAACCTCGCCGAGAACCTTGATGATTACCTGCGTCGTTTCTGGCTGGTCAAGCCCAAGGCTGCCAACCTGAAATCGTTGCTTTCCAGCATCCGTGCCAACCCGCAGTGATATGCGCCTGAAGAGTTTGATGAGGTTTTAACATGGCTGAACGTCTGAATAACGACTTCCAGTTCATCGATGTCGGGCGCAAAGATCCGAAGAAGAAACTGTTGCGTCAACGCAAGAAAGAGTTCGTGGAAATCTACGAACCCTTCAAACCCCAGCACTCGGCCGACCAGGCCCACCGCTGCCTGGGGTGCGGTAACCCGTATTGCGAATGGAAGTGCCCGGTGCACAACTTCATTCCCAACTGGCTGAAACTGGTGGCCGAGGGCAACATCCTCGCCGCCGCCGAGCTGTCGCACCAGACCAACACCCTGCCGGAAGTCTGCGGCCGGGTGTGCCCGCAGGACCGTCTGTGCGAGGGTGCCTGCACCCTCAACGACGGCTTCGGCGCGGTGACCATCGGTTCGGTGGAGAAGTACATCACCGACACCGCCTTCGCCATGGGCTGGCGCCCGGACATGTCCAAGGTCAAGCCGAACGGCAAGCGCGTCGCGATCATCGGCGCGGGCCCGGCGGGCCTGGGCTGTGCCGACGTGCTGGTACGTGGCGGCGTGACCCCGGTGGTGTTCGACAAGAACCCGGAAATCGGCGGCCTGCTGACCTTCGGTATCCCCGAGTTCAAGCTGGAAAAAACCGTACTGAGCCACCGGCGTGAAGTGTTCACCGGCATGGGCATCGAGTTCCGCCTGAACACCGAAGTCGGCAAAGACGTGACCATGGAGCAACTGCTCGAAGAATACGATGCCGTATTCATGGGCATGGGCACCTACACCTACATGAAAGGCGGCTTTGCCGGTGAAGACCTGCCGGGTGTGCACGACGCGCTCGACTTCCTGATCGCCAACGTCAACCGCAACCTGGGCTTTGAAAAGTCGCCGGAAGACTTCGTCGACATGAAAGGCAAGAAGGTCGTAGTGCTGGGCGGTGGCGACACCGCGATGGACTGCAACCGCACCTCGATCCGCCAGGGCGCCAAGTCGGTGACCTGTGCGTATCGTCGTGACGAAGCGAACATGCCGGGCTCGCGCAAAGAGGTGAAGAACGCCAAGGAAGAAGGCGTGAAATTCCTCTACAACCGCCAGCCGATTGCGATTGTCGGTGAAGACCGCGTCGAAGGCGTGAAGGTGGTCGAGACCCGTCTCGGCGAACCGGACGCCCGTGGCCGTCGCAGCCCCGAGCCGATCCCGGGTTCCGAAGAGATCATCCCGGCCGACGCCGTGGTCATCGCCTTCGGCTTTCGCCCAAGCCCGGCGCCGTGGTTCGAGCAGTTCCAGATCCAGACCGACAGCCAGGGCCGCGTCGTCGCCCCGGAACAAGGCCAGTACAAGCACCAGACCAGCAACCCGAAAATCTTCGCCGGTGGCGACATGGTGCGCGGCTCCGACCTGGTAGTAACGGCGATCTTCGAAGGCCGCAATGCCGCCGAAGGCATCCTGGACTACCTGCAGGTCTAACCCCGATCCCGAGTTGAAATGGGATCAAAATGTGGGAGGGGGCTTGCCCCCGATAGCGGTGTATCAGTCTCAGTATCTGTAACTGAACCACCGCAATCGGGGGCAAGCCCCCTCCCACATTTGGTGTTGATGTGCCCAAGAGATTGTCGTAAATCAACCCGATAGATAAAAGGCACGGCTCATCCCGTGCCTTTTGCGTCGCGCTCTGAGAAAATGCCCGTACTTTTTTTGCGGATGCCGACATGACTGCCCTCAAGAACGACCGTTTCCTTCGTGCCCTGCTCAAGCAGCCCGTTGACGTCACCCCTGTGTGGATGATGCGTCAAGCCGGTCGCTACCTGCCGGAATACCGCGCCAGCCGCGCCCAGGCAGGTGACTTCATGAGCCTGTGCATGAACCCGGAGTTCGCCTGCGAAGTCACGATGCAGCCGTTGGACCGCTACCCGGAACTGGATGCGGCCATCCTCTTCTCCGATATCCTCACCATTCCTGACGCCATGGGCCAAGGCCTGTACTTCGAGACCGGCGAAGGCCCGCGTTTCAAGAAAGTCATCAGCACCCTGGCCGACATCGAAGCGCTGCCGATCCCGGACCCGCACAAAGACCTCGGTTACGTGATGGATGCCGTCAGCACCATCCGCCGCGAGCTCAATGGCCGCGTGCCGCTGATCGGCTTCTCCGGCAGCCCCTGGACCCTGGCCACCTACATGGTCGAAGGCGGCTCGTCGAAAGACTTCCGCAAGACCAAGGCCATGCTCTACGACACCCCACAGGCCATGCACTTGCTGCTGGACAAGCTGGCGCAGTCGGTCACCTCTTACCTCAACGGCCAGATCATGGCCGGCGCGCAAGCGGTGCAGATCTTCGACACCTGGGGCGGCAACCTGTCGTCGGCGGCGTACCAGGAGTTCTCCCTGGCCTACATGCGCAAGATCGTCAGCGGCCTGATCCGTGAACACGAAGGCCGTAAAGTGCCGGTGATCCTGTTCACCAAGGGCGGCGGCCTGTGGCTGGAAAGCATCGCCGATGTCGGCGCGGATGCCCTGGGCCTGGACTGGACCTGCGACATCGGCGAAGCCCGCCGCCGCGTCGGCAACCAGGTCGCGCTGCAAGGCAACATGGACCCGACCGTGCTGTACGCCAAGCCTGAAGCCATCTGCACCGAAGTCGGGCGCATCCTGGCCAGCTACGGCAAGGGCAGCGGGCATGTGTTCAACCTGGGTCACGGCATTACGCCGGAAGTGAACCCGGAACATGCCGGTGCGTTCCTGCGTGCGGTGCATGAGTTGTCGGCGCAGTATCACGAGTGATCGGCGCCGAATAAAAAACGCCCGGCTTATGCCGGGCGTTTTTGTTTGTCAGGCCGTTTGCAGCGGCGCCAGTTTCGCCAGCTTCAGCGCCACCAGCAACGCGCCGATCAACAGTGCGACGATAAACCCACCAATCCCATTCCACCCGGCGAAGTGCCAGAAGAACCCACCCGCAGTGCCGGCAACGCTCGACCCGACGTAGTAGCAGAACAGGTACAACGACGACGCTTGCCCCTTGGCCTTCACCGCGCGGCGGCCGATCCAGCTGCTGGCCACCGAGTGGGCGCCGAAGAAGCCGAACGTGAACACCAGCATGCCGGGGATCACCAGCCACAGCGGGGTGAACAGGGTCAGGGCGATGCCGGCAAGCATCGACACGATGGTCGCCCACAGCACGCGGCGGCGGCCGAGGCGGTCGGCCAGGGAGCCGATTTTCGCCGAGCTGTAGATGCCCGAGAGGTACACCAGCGACAGCAGGCCGACCACGGCCTGGCTCAGGTCATACGGGTCGGCCAGCAAGCGGTAGCCGATGTAGTTGAACATCGTCACGAACGCGCCCATCAGCAGGAAGGCCTCGAGGAACAGCCACGGCAGGCCCGCGTCCTTGAAGTGCATGACAAAGCCGTCCACCAGGCTGCGCGGCTTGAGGCTACTGGCGCGGAAGTTGCGCGATTCGGGGAGGATTTTCCAGAACACTGTTGCGGCGATCAGGGCCAGGGCACCGATGATCAGCATTGCCGTGTGCCAACTGACGAAGTCGATCAACACGCCGATGATCAGCCGCCCGCTCATGCCGCCGATGGCGTTGCCGCCGATGTACAGGCCCATGGCGAGGCCGATGTGCTGGGGATGGATCTCTTCGCTCAGGTAGGTCATCGCCACGGCGGCCAGGCCACTCAGCGACAGCCCCACCAGCGCGCGCATCAGCAGAATCCCTTCCCAACTCGGCATCAGGCCGCTGGCGATGGTGGCCAGCGCGGCGCAGAACAACGCGGCGACCATCACCGGCTTGCGCCCCAGCGTGTCGGAAATCGGCCCGGTGATCAGCAGGCCCAGGGCGAGCATCGCCGTGGACACCGACAGCACCAGGCTGCTTTGCGCCGCATTGATGGAAAACTCGTGGGACAACGCCGGCATCATCGGCTGCACGCAATACAGCAGGGCAAACGTCGCGAAACCGCCGGAGAACAGTGCCAGCACGGTGCGCATGAACATCGGCGTGCCTTTTTCGATGTACGCGTCATTGAGCTGCGCTACGACCTCATCCAGGGCGGTCGGCGGGACTTCTTGAGCGAATGGAGCGACAGCAGATTTCACGGGGACCTCGGGGAGCAAAAGCCTGCCAGGACCGGCAATACAAAAAAGAATATAGCTGCCTAATGATTCTTTCCAATATATTGTTCGACCTGTTTGATAGCTTTTACGACCTAATGGGATTGCTATGGAATTACGTCACCTGCGGTACTTCATCGCCGTCGCCGAAGAACTGCATTTTGGCCGGGCGGCGCAGGTCCTCGGCATCTCGCAACCGCCTCTGAGCCAGCAGATCCAGGCGCTGGAGCACGAGGTGGGCGCGCGCTTGTTCGAGCGCACCAACCGTCGGGTCGAGCTGAGCGAAGCCGGGCGGTTGTTCCTGCACGAGGCGCGACTGGTGCTGGCGCAAGTCGATAAGGCCGCGGATGTGGCACGCCGGGCACAGTTGGGTGAGCTGGGCGAACTGAAGATCGGTTTCACGTCGTCGGCGCCGTTCAATTCGAGCATCCCCCAGGCGATCTTTGCGTTTCGTCAGGCGTTCCCGGCGGTCCACCTGAACTTGCAGGAAATGAGCAGCGCTGTGGTGGCCGAGTCGCTGGTGGATGAGTCGATCCAGGTCGGCTTGATGCGCCCGCTGCCGTTGCCGGATTCGCTGAGTGTGGTGGAGTTGATGCGCGAACCCTTGGTGGCGGTGCTCAACGCCGGTCATCCCTTGGTGCAAGGCAGCGAGGGCGGTTTGCACCTGGCGCAATTGGCAGACGAACCGTTCGTGTTTTTCCCGCGCAGCTACGGCAGCGGCCTCTACGCGCAACTGCTCAACCTCGCCCGCGACGCTGGCTTCAGCCCGCACTTTGCTCAGGAAGCCAGGGAGGCGATGACCATCATCGGGTTGGTGGCGGCGGGGTTGGGCGTGTCGGTGCTGCCGGCGTCTTACCAGCGCATCCGCATCGATGGCGTGGTCTATCGCACCTTGCTCGATCAGGAGGCGGTGACGGCGGTGTGGCTGGTGCAGCGCAAGGACGTGCAAACGCCGATGGCGAAGGCGTTTGTGGAGTTGTTGAGGCGTAAGGCGGCGGTTCGCAGCGCGCTTGGGTTGCGGTGAGTTTAGCGACAGATGAGCGGCGATTTGCCGGCAATTGCAGAGGGGAGGTTTTCAGGCATACTGCCCGAGTTCCCGAAAGGGGCTTGTGAGACTCTGAGGATCCTGGGCAACCAGCAATCGCAGAGCCAGGCAGGAAGCGGCGATGACAAGCCAACCTGTTTGTGAAGAGGGCGCCGAAAGGCGCCCTTTGTCGTTTCCGGGTCTACTGCATTCCAGCCGAACGCAACCCCGCCATGATGTCCCGATCCAGCATGCTCACCCAACGGTTGTAGTTGCGATGGATCTTGCCGTCCTTGTAGCCCAGGTCGCGGCTGTCGCGGTAGGTGATGGCGTAGCTGTTGCGGGTGTAGCGGATGTCGATGGCGGCATAGTACTGGTTGCGCACGGTGATCTCGGCCTGCACCAGTTGCGGGCTCTGGCGGAGCACGATCCATTCGCGTTTTTGCAGGGCGGCGACGATCGCCTGTTTGACTTTTTCTTCGCTGACCTGGGCACTCGCCGGCAGGTCGTGCTGGGTGTTGAGCACCGGTTTGCTGGTGCAACCGGCGCTGGTCAGCAGGGCCAGGGTGATCAGGGTGGCGCGTAGCAAGGAAGACATTCCGTTTTCTCCAGTCGATTAAAAAGTCAGGACCAGCGGCGGAAGATCAACGAGGTGTTGACGCCGCCAAAGGCAAAATTGTTATTCATCACGTAGTCGTGGTGCATCTCGCGAAACTCACCTTGCAGGTAATCCAGCTCGCCACACTGTGGGTCGACTGAATCCAGGTTGAAGGTGTGGACGTACTGGTCGCGGTTCATCATCTCGATGCTGAACCACGACTCCAGCGCCCCGCATGCGCCCAGGGTGTGTCCGAGGAAGCTCTTCTGCGAGCTGATGGGCATGCGGCTGCCGAACAGGCTGTGGGTGGCCAGCGTCTCGGCGATGTCGCCCTGGTCGGTGGCGGTGCCGTGGCCGTTCACGTAACCGATCGCTGCAGGTTCAAGCCCGGCGTCTTCCAGGGCCAGTTCCATGGCGCGGCGCATGGTTTTCTGTTCCGGGCGCGTGGTGTGCTGGCCGTCGGCGTTGCTGCCGAAACCGACAATTTCGGCGTGGATATGCGCGCCACGGGCGAGGGCGTGTTGCAGTTCTTCGAGCACCAGCATGCCGCCACCTTCGCCGATCACCAGGCCGTCGCGGCCGCTGTCGTAGGGGCGTGGGCTGGTCTGTGGCGCGTCGTTCTTCAGGCTGGTGGCGTAGAGTGCGTCGAACACCATGGCTTCGGTGGGGCACAGCTCTTCGGCGCCGCCGGCGAGCATCAGCGGCAGGCGCCCGAACTTGATCGCCTCGTAGGCATAGCCGATGCCCTGGCTGCCGCTGGTGCAGGCGCTGGACGTGGGGATCAAGCGCCCGGTGAGGCCGAAGAAGATGCTGATATTCGCCGCCGTGGTATGGGGCATCATGCGCACATAGGAGTTGGCGTTCAGCCCCTCGGCCACCGAGTTGAGCAGCATGTTGCCGAAGGCCTTGATCTCGTCGGTGCTGCCGGTGGACGAGCCGCAGGCCACGCCCATGCGCCCGTCCTTGATCGACTCGTCGCCGAGCAAGCCGGCGTCTTTTAACGCCTGCTCCGCCGCCCACACCGCCAGGCGCGATACGCGGCCCATGCTGCGCAGTTGTTTGCGCGTCCAGTGCGCGGGCACGACGAAATCATCGATCGGCCCGGCCAGGCGCGTGTTCAATTCGCTAAAGCGGTCCCACTCGTCCATGCGCCGGATGCCGCTGCGGTTGGCGCGAAAGTTGGCGGCGATGGTGTCCCAGTCGCTGCCCAGGGAGGTCATACCGGCCATGCCGGTTACTACCACGCGCTTCATCAGCACAGACCTCCGTTCACGGCCAAGACCTGGCGCGTGATGTAGCCCGCTTCGGCGGACATCAGGAAATTCACCGCGCCGGCGACTTCTTCCGGCGTGCCCATGCGCTGCGCCGGGATCATCTTCATCAGCTCTTCCACCGGTACGTTTTCATCGAGCATCGCGGTGTCGATCAAGCCCGGTGCGACGCAGTTGACGGTGATCTTGCGCTTGCCCAACTCGATGGCCAGAGCCTTGGCCGCGCCGATCAGGCCGGCCTTGGAGGCGCTGTAGTTGACCTGGCCGCGATTGCCGATCAGCCCGGACACCGAGGTGATACACACGATACGCCCGGCTGCGCGCCGACGGATCATCGGCATCATCACCGGGTGCAGCACGTTGTAGAAACCGTCGAGGTTGGTGCGCATCACCACGTCCCAGTCGTCTTCCGACAAGGCCGGAAACGCGCCGTCGCGGGTCAGGCCTGCGTTGAGCACCACGCCATAATACGCGCCATGTTGCTCCACGTCGGCTTCGAGGATTGCCTTGCAGTCGGCACGCTCGGAAACGTCGAATTGCAGCACCCGCGCCTTGCGGCCCAGGGCCTCGATCTCGACCTGCACCGCGTCGGCTTCTGCTCGACCGCTGCGGCAATGCAGCACGATGTCGTGCCCGGCCTGGGCCAGGCGCAGGGCAATGGCGCGGCCGATGCCACGGCTGGAGCCGGTGACCAGTACGGATTCAGTCATGGCGTTTCGTCCTTCGATTCATCTAAATAGGTGGCCGCCTGGGGCGGTCTAAATACGTTCAAGCGGGCGCTGGCGTGGATGCCGTCGCCGGTGAGGTGGCATTCGAACACACCCATGCCGTTGTCGTCTTCCAGGGAACGCAGGCCGTGGATGGTCAGCTCGGTACCGGCCGGGAAGTGCTCGACGTTGCACTCGAACTTACGTGTGCCCAACAGGAAGCCCAGTTCCACCGCCTGGCCGTTCTGGCGCGCGCGGCAACCGGCGTAGGCCGCGACGCTTTGCGCCATCAGCTCGATACCGACCCAGGCCGGCAGGCTGCCGTCCGGGCGATTGAACAAGCCACCGGGCTTGACGGTGAGGCGGGTGTGAATCTGCTCTTCATCGAACGACAGCACCTGGTCAATCAGGATCATGTCGCCCGCATGGGGCAGCAGTGTGGCGAGTGGCCAATCGATCATGGGGCCTCTCCGATAATCAGGCTGACGTTGTTGCCGCCGAACGCAAACGAGTTGCTCATCAGGCAGCGTTTTTCCAGGACGGCGCCGCTGCGTGCCCACTGCAAGGCGGGCAGCGCCG
>NZ_JAKNRV010000012.1:0-38193 GCF_023072625.1 Pseudomonas emilianonis | reverse complement strand
GATGCTGCGCATGTTGCCGACGGTGCGCAGGTCAAGGCTGCATTCCCTACAAAGCCTGATGTAGTCGAGCATGTACTTCGGCATTTCACTTCCTCCGTTGATTTCCAATGCCGCCTCATAGAAGCGGCATCAGTAAATCTGTGGGTGTTTCATCTCCACCACGCGCATCGCCCGATTCATATCTCTGGCCAGGTCACACATTTCGTGTCCGGTGTTCTTCCTGGCTGGCTTGCGTGGTTTCGCGTACTCACATGTGGTGAGCACGGCCAGTTCCAGAGCTGGCGTGGAGATCGAATTTATTGTTCGCGCTGTGCCCGTTGCCGGGGATCGATCTGCGAAGGTCCTGAGCTGTTAAAGAGCGGTCAGGCCGTGAGGCCCTGGCGAGTCCCTGTTGGGTGACTCGATGCAGTGAACATTACGCGCTGTAATAATCATCGTCAATACTCGATGTAATAAATTTTTGAGCTTCTGTAATAAATTACGCCCAGGCCGGGTGCCGGCCGAATTGCGGGCACAAAAAAGCCCGCTCAGTGGCGGGCCTTGTTGGCGGGTTGGGCTATTTCTTTTTCGGGGATCGGCGGACGGTTGACCACCAGAAGACACGGCCAAGCATTTTGACCTCGTGCCGGTATTGCTCCGCGCTCATTATCTCATCGGGAAACTCTTCAGCGTTCTCGCTGCGGATGCGGATGGCGCCGCCGGGAAGCCGGTACAGATATTTTACGCGCAGCATCCCCTCGTGGTTGAAGGCGTAGATTTCGCCGTCGATGATTGATATGTCGGCGCGGTCGAAGCCGATAGCCGCACCATCCAAGATCAGCTTTTCCATGCTGGTGCCGCGAACCCTGGCCACCGCCGCGTTCTCGCACTCAACACCTGCTGCTCTCAAGGTGGCATTGCTGAAGCGAAGCGTCCTGTCTGCGACCTCCATCACAACTGTCATACCGTCTCCGCCGGCAAATTCGACTTCTGCATAGTAGGGGACTGCGCACTCATCATCCTCTAGCGGGTCGCCATCACTCCATACGGCCATATCGCCAAGGTACTCAGCATTCGCCTCAACTGGGCGACGCTCGGGCGGCTCGGCGCCGTTCTCGCGGAATATCGAGGAAAGCCCCAGATACTCCAAAAGAGCGCCGATCCTTTCAAGTGATGGCTCTCGGCGACCGCCAAGCCAATGAGCAACCGCGCCCTGGCTGACGCCCATCTGCTCGGCGACCTGATCCTGGGTGATGTCGAGTTCCTTCATTCTGGCCTTTGCCAGTTCGTACCATTTTTTCATCTGCCAATCATTACGCCCTGTATGTCTTCGCACCAGTCACAGTGCGTAATGCCGCTTGCGCAATAAAATTACAGAAAGTAATATCCGTTCAAGAATACGGAGAAACCCTATGTCCAACATGAAGACGATTCGCGAAAAGGTCGGTGTCACCCAGGCCGCCCTGGCCAAAACGGTAGGCCTGACCCAAGGCGCTATCGCTCATTACGAGAACGACCGCCGCAAGCCTGGCCTTGAGGAGTGCCGACGCATTGTCGACGCCCTCAACACCAGCGGCGCCGCCGTGACCCTGGATGACGTTTTCCCTCCACTGAATATCCCGGCCTGTTCGGCCGCCTAACCACCTTGCATGCACCCACTAAAGGAGCCTCACCAATGGCATATCACGATACGCGTCACCTGAAAGACCGGGAGATCAAGTCCCGCTATGACGACGAAACCTACGAAGCACTGAAGGCTGTTGCGCGCCTGCACAAGCTCCAGCTTGCGGTCTTCGTTCGCATGTGCGTCGAGGAGAAGCTGGAAAGCATCGTTGAACTGGATGTTAACGGGAAACACATGCAGGCCTGAAGGCCCTTAAGGAGGCTATGTGCCTGAAACCACGATCTGCCACGGGATCGATGGGCGCCTCTACGAAAAGCTTGAACGGTTGGCAGCAGCGGCAGGGATGACCCCTGACGAATACGCCGCAAAGCTTGGAGCAGAACGCTTTTTCGAGAAGACCAGGCCAAAAGGGGCTGGAAAGATCCGGCATCTACCAACAACAAGGCGTGACCCGCCGAAGGCCGGAATAGGGCCTGAAAAAGGAGGGACTGATGAAGATCCAAACCCATAAACCCAAATCGCAGGCACAAAAAAGCCGGGGCGCAATCCCGGCTCTTTCACAGCGCTTGCAAAAATCGTTTCAATCTGGAGCCGATTATGCACACCTCTAATCTCGATGTACAGGCCCTGAATAATCCCGCGCCACGTTTTGCTAAATCAAAAAACGTAGCGCCTGGGAATATAGAGATTTTACTTTCAGCTACTAAGGCCAGAAGGCTTTTCAGGGTTGTTGACGGAAAGCTCGTGAATCTCGTTCGACGAGGTGCCAGGGCGATGCCAGGAATGATCGCCGGATCACCAAACATGGACGGTTATCTGAGGGTAAAAATCAATAACGTTTTGTTCCGAGTCCATAGAGTTATTTGGCTGATTACCTTTGGCGAATGGCCAAAAGGCCAGATTGACCACATCAATGGTATTCGTGATGACAACCGTATTGAGAATCTGCGCGATGTAACGGTGCAAGGAAATCAGCGTAATCAGCATATCCGAACAGACAACTCATCCGGCGTTCCTGGCGTTCGCCTTGAAAATGGCAAATGGCGTGTTCGAATCAAAATTGACGGTAAGTACATCTGTGTAGGTCGATTTCAAAACTTCGATTCAGCCGTAGCTGCCCGTAAAGACGCCGAAGCCATCTATGGCTTTCACCCAAATCACGGAGCTACCGATAGTCAGCGCCGCGGTTACTCCTGCGCTGCGGTGGCCTGATATGCAATACACCATCACCATCAACCAGTTTAAGTCCCTTGAGTGGGGCTTGAACTCTCAGCAGGCGATGCTTTTTGCATTCGTCTATGAGTGCCCGAGCTGGGCAAATCCGGTCAAGACAGATGACGGGGTCTTCTTCGCGCTAAGCAAGGCAAAGATCGTTTGCGAGCTTCCTTTGCTGTCGGGTAAGCCTGATACCGCTTACCGCATGCTGAAGGCATTGGAAGACGCTGGGCTGGTACAGATGTCGAGTACCAGCAAGATCACCTTGATACGCCTTACCGACAAAGGCAAGGAGTGGAACCGCAAACATGATGGGTCGGAAAATTATCCGAGCAACCCTGAAGGAGGTCGGAAAAAAATCCGTGGTACCTCGGATAAATCTCCGAGCAAGGTCGGAAAAAAATCCGAGCTTACCTCGGATAAATCTCCGACAAATCAATATACCAATAATCAAGGTACCAATCAGGAAACCAATAATCAGAATTTGCAGGTGGTCCCGGCTTCGCCGATCCGCACCGGCGAACTGGTTTTGGTTATTGATCGCCCTGACGCTCCACGCGTTGAAATACCTCCTGATATGCCAGGCCCTAAAGACCCTGACTGCAAAACCTTCAAGACCTGGGCGAACTACGCCATGTCCTACCGCCGCCGCTACAAGGCGTGGCCGGTGTGGAATGCGAAAGTTGCCGGACAGATTGGTTTGCTGATCGGCCGCCTGGGTATCGAAGTCTCCCACAGTGTCGCGGCTTACTACCTCGGGATCAACGATGCAATGTTGATCCGCAAATGCCACAGCCTCAGCGAACTGCTCGCCAATGCTGAGGGTTATCACACCCAGTGGAAGACCAACATCCAAACCAACGGTGAGACCGCCCGCCAGCAGGAAAAGACCCAAGCGAACATCAACGCCGCCCAAGAAGCCAGCCGCAGCATTCTGGAAGGAGGGAACAGCAATGCTTTCCTACGCCGAAACCGCTGAGCTGAGCATGGCCATCTGCGCCACTGCCGAAACCCTCGGGCAAACGCTGAGCGCTCCAGCCGCCAAGCTGATGGCTGAAGACCTGGCAGAGCATCCAATGGACGTGATCGCCAACGCCCTTTGGGCCTGCCGCCGCGAGCTGACCGGAAAGCTGACCCTGGCCTCAATCCTTCAGCGCGTCCAGGCCGCCGACGGCCGCCCCGGGAAGGACGAAGCCTGGGCCATCGCCATGACCACGAACGATGAGTTCGAGACCGTGGTGCTGACCGACGAAATTCAGTTGGCCCTGGCCGCTGCCAAGCCTGTACTCGATGCAGGGGACAAGATTGGCGCCAGGATGGCCTTCATCAGCGCGTATGAGCGGTTTGTCGGCCAATCCCGAGAGGATGCCAAGCCTGTGAACTGGCACGTCTCTGTGGGCTTTGACGCAAGCCGTCGCATTCAAGCCGTAACCAAGGCCATGGAGCTGAAGCGAATCCCCCGCGAGCACGGCCAGAAGTACCTGGCTGACCTGAGCGTTGCCCCGGTCACCGAGGACGGCCGCGCCATTGCTGGATTGCTAACCGGGACTGTTACTCAGCCAGCGCCAGTTCTGCGCGAAAAACTTAGGCTGGTGAAGTCGTCGATGCTGGAGATGCGCGCGGCCAGTGAAGAGAAAAAACTCGAAATGCGGATCGCCGCGGCCAATGAACTGGCTGATCGGCGCGCGCTGATGATCCGCCAGGCCCAGGAACTGGAGTCACGACCATGAAACGAGCAAACCCAGCACAGCTACGCCAATCCCTTGAGGTGGCGAACACCATGGTCAAGCACGGAATCCGTTTTGTGTGCATGCCGGTGGTGGATGAGGCAGACGGTATGAATCTGGCCAGCCAGGCCGCCGAGCGCCTGGAGCGCATGGCAGTGATCGCAGAAGCAGGGGAGCAGCGGACATGACCGACAACACCGAACTGAAACGTCTGGCCGAAGCTGCAACGGCAGGACCTTGGAGTATGTGCGGCGAAGCTGACGGCAGCCAAGGCTTTGAGATTATCCAGGACATTTGGAATGAGCACGGAACCCACACCGGCAAAGATGTAGTGGTCTACGAGTGGAGTGATGAAAGTGACCCTTTGGGTGTTATCCATCGCGCGGATGCTGAGTTCATCGCTGCTGCCAATCCGGTCGCAGTCTTGGCCTTGATCGCCGATCTCGATGAAGCCCGCAACGGCATGAAGCATTCGTGCGCGATCCGCCTGAAAAAGCGGATCGAATTGCTCGAAACACAACGCGACCAGTTGATCGCCGATAACGAGCGGCTGACCAAAGCTGTCGGCCTGCAAGTCATCCGCCGCTTCGTAGGCGACGACGACCAGAAGAACATCGACGAACTCGTTGCCGCCGGGATTCAGGTGGACAAGGAGTTGATTGTTCAGCTCAAGGCCGAGAACGAGCGTCTTGCGGCTGCGTGTGAAAGGGCAGAACAGATCATCATTGTCGAGTGCAAGGCTGCCTCCCTTGCGAAGGTTCGAGCGAATCTTCTGGAAGCCAATCGCGACCAGCTCCGCGCCGAAGTCGCCGGCCTCAAGACCGGCTACGAAGCCTACGAGCGGGTGAATGCTGAGCTGAAGGCTGAGGTGGAGGAGCTACGCCGTGAGCGCGCGGGCAAAATCCTATGCGATCTGGAGCTGTTCGAAACCCTGCGCGATTCAGCCAACACTGAGGCGGACGAGCACCGGCAATGCATGGCGACCTACCGCCCGCTGCGCCAGGCGATCCTGGATTCAGTCGTCAAGAAGTGCGACGACCTGCTCGCCGCCCTGGGCCAGGGAGAGCAGCCATGACCGAAAAACTCTGGAGCATGCGCGAGCAGCGCCATCTAGTTAAGGGCGTTCGTGGGACGGTCTTCGAGCTGGCAAAGCACTTTGGGATTCCGCCGAAGATCGCGCAAAGCAGAATTAGCCGGTACGGCTGGAGCATCGAGAAGGCTGTAACCGAGCCGATGCGTGAAGATTCGCGGAGGAAGCCGTCATGACCAACATCATCCACAAACCCCGACACTTTTGGTCGGCTGGCCCTGCGCGCGTCCGTGAAGTCTTGCGGCTCGCCTACCTGTTCGCCACCGAGCTGTCCGCCGCCGGCGCCGTCGAGGTGATCGTCCGCCCAGTGAAGTCCCGCCGCACCCTGGAGCAGAACGCCAAGCTGTGGGCAATGCTGGGCGATATCTCCCGCCAGGTTGAATGGCCGGTCAACGGCGTCATGCAGAAGCTCGACAGCGAGGACTGGAAGGCGCTGATGACTGCTGCAGCGCGCCAAGAGATCCGCATGGCCCAGGGCATCAACGGCGGCGTGGTCATGCTGGGCGAAAGCACCAAGCGCATGACCGTAGCCGAGCTGGGCGACGTGATCGAATGCATGTACGCATTCGGCGCTGACAAGGGCGTGATCTGGAGCGAGCCGAAGGGCCAGATGCCAGGGCAATGGGAGGCAGCATGAGAAAAATTCTAATCATCGGCGCCGGATCGCCTGGGATTGCTATAGCGCTTAGGGCTCTCGACGGAGCTGTTAGGGCTGGGCCTACTCGCCAAATCGCGGTCTATCCGAACGACTTTGAACTTGGTGCGCATGGTGCGCTGGATATTCCCACTGAAGACCCATTCAGCGGTGGTGGTCGAAGCAAGGGCGAGAAGAAGCGAGCGGCCAGAGAACGGCGCATGCGGGGAGGCTTCTGATGCTATCCACCAAACAACCCAAGCCCAAGACCTGCAAGAACCCAGCATGCGGGGCCTCATTCGTCCCGAAGCGCCTCGGGCAGGCTGTGTGCAGCCCGAAGTGCGGCCTGGCCATCAAGGAAGTGAATCAGGCGAAGGCGCGCAAGTCGCTGGATCAGGTTGGCCGCGCCGACATCAAGGTTCGAAAGGAGGCCCTGAAAAGTCGCGGCGACCACATGCGCGAGGCTCAACAGGCGTTCAACGAGTATATCCGCGCCCGGGACCAGGCTGCCGGCCACCTCTGCATCTCCAGCGGCAAGCCGTTGGACTGGAGCGGTAACGCAGTAGATGCCGGCCATTACCGCAGCGTCGGCTCCGCGCCGCACCTGCGCTTCGATGAGCGCAACTGCCACGCACAAAGCAAGCAGGATAACCGGTTCCTCTCCGGCAACGCGGTGGACTACCGGATCGGCCTGATTGCTCGCATTGGCCAGGAGGCGGTCGACGCCCTGGAATCTGACCAGAGCGTGCGCAAGTACACCGTCGAAGAGATCAAGGCCATCAAGGCCGAGTACCGGGCAAAGACCAGAGAATTGAATAGGGCTGCAGCATGAAGATCAACTCAGCGCGCCAGGCGTGGCATGACTGCAAATACAACCCGGCCCCGGGCCAGACCTCTGACGTTGTTCAATTGGGCGTGGTGGTGCAGAACACCGAGCGCGGCCCTACGGCGAATCACGCGGTGCATGGGGCCCTGGCTGGGCATATCCAGTCGGCAATCGCTCGGCTACACCCGCAGATCCGCGTCTTCGGTGACTTCATGTACGCCGCCGAGCAGAGCGACGACATCCGCGAGGCGGCGGAAGAGGTGGTATTCCTGGTGGTGCAGAGCAAGTCACCGCGGATGACGGCGGCCAAGCGGGAGAAGCTGGAGTATGTGGTGAAGGGCGTCATGCGTCGGTACCAGTACATGCACCAGGGCGGCCAGTCGGCCAACGAGGATCCGTTCGCCAATCCCGAGAAGTTCAGGGAGTGGATGTGGCAGTTCTACGGTGTGCGCCTGGAGTCATGCAACTGGGAACGGGATTGGGGCGGCATGCTGCAACTGATCTTTGATTGCTGCGAGGATCTGGACCGACGAGCACTCAGTCCGGTGGCGGCGGTAATTTACGAAATGCGCGAGGCCGCATGAGGGCCTATTGCGTTCCCGTGCGGCTCATGGCATGATTTCGCCATCCTGATAATTTTGCCTTCGGCAACCTACTATGAATTTAAATGAAATTTGCGGTCTGGTTGCATACGACGAGTCGTCTCATACTGGATTGAGATGGCTTGTTGATCGAAGGGGCTCTGTTCGAAAAGGCGATCCTGCTGGGTCGCTTCTTGAGCATGCGAAGACCGGTCGAAAATGTTGGCAGGTTCAGTTGGGTGGGGTAGTACAACTGGCTCATCGAGTTATTTACTCCTTGCGAACTGGTGACCAGATCCCTGAGGGTGTGCAGGTCGACCATATCGACGGTGATTCCACCAACAATCGATTCGACAATCTTCGCCTGGTCGAAGCCGCTGGCAACATGCGCAACAAATCGCAGTACGCCACCAACACCACGGGAATGACCGGCGTTAGCCTGACCACCAAAGGCTACTACCAAGCATCGGCCCAGGGGGTTGATGGCAGGTCGATGTACAAGTGCTTCTCCCGGAAAAAGCTTGGGGATGCGCAAGCGTTAAAGATGGCCTCTGAGTGGAGAGCAAGCCGTATGGCAGAGCTCAATTCGCAGGGTGCTGGCTACACCGAAAGGCACTTGTCTCACTGAGTGCGCTGACCCAAGAAAGCCCGGCCACTGCGTCGGGTTTTTTATTGCTCAAAATTCACTGCAGCCAGGGCAGCCCTCGGGAGGCCTGGACGCTGATAAGCCGGTAGTGCAGCGCTACGGAAAAACACCGGCAGCCCGCGCGCCCTGACCTAACACGCTTTCAGGGTGGCGCGAGACCGAAACGGCGAGATCGATGCACTTGGGTGTCGACGCCGTGATGGTCTTTGGCTGGCAGCGTGGGAAGACACGCGCACCTATTCAGGGCCTCGACATTGATCGGGGCCTTCTTGTTTTCGGCCCCGCCACACCCTTCGCTCTGAGCTGGGAGTGCCGCCGGGGCTGATCTATTCGCCGCTGCTCCCCAGCGTTTGGCCGCCACCTGACGGCCTTTTTTATTCATCATGCCCACGGAGTAGCGCGCATGGAGTTTCTACAGCGCCTGTTCGATAAGCTCGACTGGGCATTTGCCGGGCTTGTGGGTGCGATCGCCGCCAGCTTTTGGCACCGGGATGACCTGGTAGATCGAAAGGCCTGGACCATCTTTATTTTCTCGGGTGCCGTCTGCGCTCATTACCTGACCGGGCTGATCAGCGCCTACCTGGGCGTGGTCGAGCCGCGCAGTGTTGCCGGCATTGGCTTCCTGCTGGGTACATTTGGCGGATCTCTCATTGCAGCCATAACCCGAGCAATCAAAGCGGCCGACCTTTGGGCGTTCATTCGTCAGCGGTTCGGCGGGGGTAACCCACCATGAATCTCGAACTGATCAACTCCATCGCCTGCGGCCTGATTGCGCTGTGGGCGACCTGGTGTGTACTGAGCGGGAAGGTGAGAGACGGAATCCTGGGGAAGCTGATCTATTCGGCGATCGCTATCAGCGGATTTGTCGTGATGGCGCGCAACCAAAACATCTTCTTCGGCCCGACCACTGCCGGCCTGACGCTGCATGTGTCCCTGGCCCTGGCCGGTGCCCGCCATATCTTCATGGTTACGTACTGGCAGCGGGTGAAGGGCTGGCTGTGCCGGACACTCAACTGCGAGCACTGCCTGCACTGTGACAAGGCGCCAGGCGGTGTTGAGCGCAGAAGCAAGTAATCCGCGCCACGTTTACGAATGCGCCAAATCGTGGCGCGCAATGAGGAATGACCATGAGCACTATTTATGAAGTGACCATCGATGGCGGCTCTGTTGTCGAGAAAGTGAAGGGCGAACGCATATACGTCGATAACGGGTTTTTGATCATCGAAGGCGGCAATGGGGCTTCCGTAGCTATCTTCGCCAAGTTCGACTCCGTGACCGCCAAGCAAGCAGAGCAAGAGTAAAGACATGACCGACAAGCAACCCACCGACTGGGAGCGCATCGAGCAGCTCTACAGGGCTGGAGTGCTGTCAGTGCGAGAGATCGCAACAACCTGCACTGTGTCCCATGTTTCCATCCACAAGCGCGCCAAGCGTGACGGATGGACGCGAGACCTCGCAGGGAAGATCAAAGCAAAGGCTGATGCACTGGTTAACAGCCAGGTGGTTAACACCGAGGTTAACAAGGAACGGGTGTTAACCGAGAAAGGTATCGTTGATGCAAACGCTCAGGTTATTGCCGATGTCCGGATTGCGCATCGAACTGACATCGGAAGGTCTCGCCGACTCACCAACAAACTGCTGGATGAGCTGGAAGCGCTGACTGACGAGCAAGGCACGATCAAGGAGCTGATTGCTCAACTGAAGGATGGCGATCACGACGACGGCGATGCAATGGCTGATGTCCTGAAGCTGGCCAGCAAGATGAGCGGGCTACCGAATCGCACCAAGACCATGAAGGAATTGGCCGACACCCTGAAGACGCTCGTCATGCTTGAGCGCCAGGCATTCAATCTTGATGAGGCGGAAGGCGACAGGGCTCCAGGCGGCAATACAGGCCAGGCGCCGGTCGATTCATCGCTCATCGCCGCGCTGGTAGACAAACTGGTTGACTGATGGCTATCAAACCGATCGAGTGGGACGCGCTTACCGTTGGCGAGCGCTCCGCCTTGGTCGCGGCGGGCGAGCATAGCCCGCTGGCCTTCACCAGCCTGTGGTTCAACATCACCCAGGGCGACAGCTTCAGAACGAACTGGCACCACCACTACTTCGACTACGCGGCCCGCCAGATGCTTGCCGGTGACGCGCAGAACATCGTCGTGAACATCCCGCCAGGCGGCACAAAGACTGAGTTCTGGTCTGTTCACCTGCCGGTCTACACGATGGTTAAGCACCGCCGGGTACGAATCCTCAACACCAGCTATTCCAAGAGCCTGGTAGACGAGAACAGCGAGCGCAGCCGCGCCCTGGTCAAGTCTGCTGAGTTCCGCGAGTTCTACCCCTTCGATATCGAGAAGGACAAGGTAGACGACTGGACGCTCGCCAAGGATGGGAAGCGCGTACACCAACTGTTCAGCCGCTCCAGTGGCGGGCAGATCACCGGTGTCCGTGGCGGCTACATGGGCGACGAGTACAGCGGCCACATCCAGGCGGATGACTGGGACAAGATCGACGACCTATTCAGTGAGGCGAAGCGCCGCAAGTCGCACACGCGCCTGGTGAACACCCTGCGCAGCCGGAAGGCGCACAGCGGCACGCCATTCGTTGCCATCCAGCAGCGCGGCCACATCGACGACTCGACCGCGTTCCTGCTATCGGGCGGCATGGGCCTGAAGATCGATCTGCACATAAAGATCCCGGCCCTGGTCAATCAGGAGTACATCGACTCACTGCCTGACGGCATCCGTGAGCGCTGCATCAAAAGCGTATGCGGGTCTGAGCAGGTAGACGGCTACTGGTCCTACTGGCCGGCCAAGGAAAGCGTTCACGACCTGATCGCGCTCCGCACGGCTCACCCGTACACCTTCAGCAGCCAGTACATGCAAGACCCCGACACGCTCGACGGCGGGATCTTCTCGGCAGACGACTTCCAGTACTACGGCGACGTGGATGCTGGTGCTGATCTGCCGGTACCGGACAAGTTCGACTACCGCTTCATCACCGCAGACACCGCCCAGAAGACCAACACCTGGAACGACTGGACGGTATTTGCGGAGTGGGGCGTATTCGAGGGACGCATTTACCGAGTCGGCATGAAACGCGGTCGGATGGATGCCAAGACGCTGCGCCGCGAGTTCGAGGCGTTCGTCAAAGGTGCCTGGGCAAAGAACGGGAAGGCCAACGGCATCCTGCGCCGCGTGTACGTCGAGGACAAATCAAGCGGTACCGGCCTGATCCAGGAGATGGAAAAGCGCCTGCCGCTCAAGGTGACCCCGGTTCCTCGGGACCGCGACAAGCTGACCCGCGCCCTGGACGTGCAAGGCTTCCACGCTGCCAAGCTGGTCTGCCTGCCCTACGACGACAGCCAAAACTACGAGTTCGTGTGTGAGGTCGCATCCTTCACCGCCGACGACAGCCACAAGTACGACGACCAGACAGACGTGATGATCGACGCCTTGTCCGAGGTTTACATCAAAGGCAAGCGTTCAATCCGCGACCTCCTATAACCAAATTGGTGACCCCATGAGCAAGAAGGGCCAAGCGCCAGCAACCAAAAAGCTGGGCAAGGCCCTCACTCGGGCCTTGGTTGAATACAAGGCTGGCACGAAACAGACCGCCGATGGATTGGTGAACGTCGTGTCCGGCCTGGGCACTGAAAAGGCCAAGCGCTCCCACAACCAGTTCGAATACGGCTTCCTGAACAACTTCCAGCAGCTCGACGCGGCCTACCAAACCAGTTGGCTTGCCCGGGCGATCGTGGACTACCCAGCCGAGGACATGACCCGCGAGTGGCGCACCCTCAAGTGCGACGACGCGGACGTGATCCGGGCCGAGGAAGACCGGTTGCAACTGCCGGCCATGGTGAGCGAGGCCACAAGCTGGGCACGCCTGTACGGTGGCGCCGGCATCCTCATGCTGACCAACCAGGACCTGACCAAGCCGCTCAGGCCGGAGAAGATCAAGAAGGGCGACCTGTACCGCCTGCTGGTGATCGACCGCTTCGATATGACGGCGATGAACATGAATCAGTCGAACATCCTGGCAGCGAACTACTTGCAGCCGGAGTTCTACACCATCTCGGCCGGCGCCCAGCAGATCCACTGGACGCACTTCGCCCGGTTCGCTGGTGCCAAATTGCCACGCCGCCAGCGGGCGCAGACGCAGGGCTGGGGAGACTCAGAGCTGCGCAAGTGCCTCGACGACGTCATGGACATCGTAGCCAGCAAGGACGGCATTGCCGAGCTGATGCAGGAAGCGAACGTCGACATTATCCAGCGCAACGGGCTCTCCGATGAACTGGCCAGCGACCAGGATGACGCCATTACGGCGCGCTACGCCCTGTTCAGCATGATGAAGTCCTCGATCAACCTGGCGCTGCTGGACGGCGAAGAGACCTACGACCGCAAGACTCTGGACCTGTCCGGGGTTGCGCCGGTGCTCGACACGCTCATGACCTGGATCAGTGGAGCGGCCGATATCCCGCTCACCCGTCTGTTCGGCACGTCCGCTAAAGGCCTCAACGCCACCGGCGAAGGGGACATGGACAACTACTTCAACTCGCTGTCCTCGAAGCGCCTGACCCAGATTGACCCAGGCCTTCGGCAGCTTGATGAGGTGATGGTGCGTTCCGCTACCGGGCAGTGGCTCGAAGACTTCAACTACGTCTGGAATCCATTCCAACAGCCTGACGCGGTGCAGATCGCCACGGCGAACAAGGCCAAGGCCGAGACCGACATCCTGTACAAGGACGCCGGCATCGTCTTGCCAAGCCAGATCATGCGCCGCCTGCAGGCCGAAGAGCTCTACCAGTTCAACGACGAGAAGATCGCCGCGCTGGAAGAGGATGAGGACCTGACCATGTTCAATGACCCGGTGGATGACGACGACAAGGTTGAATGACCATGAGCATGATCGGCATCCAGTACAACGCCAAGCTGCAGCGGCTGGTCAAGCAGATCAAAGCGGACATTGCTAAGGAGGTGATGCCGCTGGTTCGCCAGCTCGCGCCGGAGTACACGCAGGATGCGGTGGCCACGACTGACGCCTGGTCTGACCTCATCAGCAACGCCATGTCGTTCCTGTTCAGCAAGTGGCAAAACGAAAGGGTCAGCGCTGGCGCCAGCAGGATAGCCGGCGAGTTCGTCCAGTCATCGATGAAGAAGTCCGAGCGCGACCTGAAGAAGTCGGCCGGTATCGATGTGTTCAGCGGTAACAGCGTGCTTCAAGACTACCTGAAGGCATCCGCCCAGCAGAACGCCCAGCTCATCAAGTCCATCCCCGCCAAGTACCTGGAACAGGTGCAGACGCTGGTGATGGCGAACATGCGCTCCGGTATGCGGCCTGGCTTCATCGAGAAGGCATTGCAGGAGCAGTTCGGAGTGACGCAGCGCCGGGCCAAGATGATCGCCCGCGACCAGACATCGAAGATTCAGGGCGAGCTGGCCGAGAAGCAGCAGAAGGGTGCCGGCTTCGAGTACTTCAGATGGCGTGACTCGGACGACCAGCGTGTTCGGCACCGCCATCACGAGATCGCCAACAAGGTCACCGCCTACGGCAAAGGGGTTTACCGCTGGGACAACCTTCCGCTGAGCGACAAGGGTGTCCCGATCAAGCCTGGGTCTGACTATTCCTGCCGATGCATCGCGGAGCCAGTGAGCGCCCGCGAGGTCAAGGCCAACCAAGACGCAGGCCGCACAGCGCCGGGCGTCTACCGCTAATCCATTACAGCGACGAGAACGATCATGAAAATCAAGGTTAAGTGCATCGAGACCGGCGCCGAGTCGGAATTCGACACCGACGGCTACCACATTTCCGTGCAAATGCAGCCTTCTGAGCTGGACGGCATCAAGTCGCTGACTGAGACCGAAGATGGTCGCAGCCTCGACGGTAATGAGCATCGTACCTTTGCATGCGTGCGTCCGGTTGATGACGAGCACGCAGACGCGCTGTTCGCATGGGCGAAGCAGTAATGACCAGGCTTACGGTCTTTGACCGTGTCAGCCACCGCATAACCCACAGGGAATACACCGACGAGGGCTTCCTCAAGGTTCCAGGCCGGGTGGCGCGAACCGGCATTCAGGATTACCTGGCCCGCGAGCTTGGCCTCGACGGTGACCCGAATCGCATTGTCCGCGTGTACCGGCCGGAAGAAGAGGTGTTCAACGACGCTTCCCTGGGCACCTACGACGGCGCGACGGTCACCAATGACCATCCAAAGGATTTGGTGACCGCAAAGAACTACAAGGCGGTGGCCGTTGGCGAGGTGCGCGGCTCAGGCCGGCGCGATGGCGACTTTGTTGTCTGCGATCTGATCATCAAGGATCAGAAGACCATCGACGACATCAACGCCGGCAAGTGCGAGCTCTCCGCTGGCTATACCGCCGAATACGTTCATGGCCCTGGCGTGACCGCCGACGGCCAGGACTACGAGTACACCCAGCGCAACATCATCATCAACCACCAAGCGGTGGTTACCAAAGCGAGGGCCGGCGGCATCGCTCGCGTCTTCGACCACAACCCAGGAGGCAACACAATGCCTGTATTTATCACCACCGATAGCGGGCGCAGCGTTGATGTTGCTGATCCTGCGAACGCCCAAGTGGTCGCCGACTCGTTCGACCGATTGCTGAAGCGCGCCAATGATGCGGAATCCAAGGCTGATAAGGCCCAGGCAACCGCTGACAAGGCAGCCGAAGATCTGGCCGAGGCTCGCAAGGCTTCTAGCGACGAGGCAATCAACGCTCGCGTCGTCCTGATCGGCAGCACCCAGGCCCAGGCCCGCAAGATCGCCGGCGACAGCTTCGCCTGTGACAGCCTCGACGTGATCGAGATCAAGCGCGCCGCGCTGGCCGTCAAGCGTCCGAAAATGGCCTGGGGCGATAAGTCTGCCGGCTATGTCGAGTGCGCCTTCGACGCCGAGGCTGAGAAAGAGCCCGACGAAGACGATATGGACGAAGAAGGCAAGAAGAAGCCCAAGTCCGCTACTGGAGACACTGCGGCGCTCTTCGCTCAGTTCATGCAGTTGGCCAAGGACGGCGCAGCCGCCCCGTCGACCACTGACGCCGCGCCGACCCCATACCAGCAGCACAAGCAGAAGCTGTCGGGCGCCCACAAACAACCCCAGAAAGGAGCCTGACCATGGCTGTTCAAGGTGGTAACGCACTCAATCACGGCGTCGCTTACGCAGGTATGGTCGCCGACGGCGAACTGTCCAACGCCGTCTCCAAAGTCAACAAGGGCGCCGTGAACATCGCGTTCGGCCTGGGTGTCGTTACCGATGGTGATGACGGCGCCAAGCTGCCCGTAGCCGGCTCCACGGCAGCCCAGTTCATCGGCATCGTGAAGCGCGAACTGAACCGCGCCTACACCGCCACCGATGTGATTGGCGCAGTCGCCAAGCGCGATATGTCGGTCGAGACCGTAGCGCCTGTCTGGGTGACCGCTCGTGTCGCAGTTGCCAAGGATGACCCGGTGTATCTGGTCATCGGCGATGGCACCGGCACCAACCAGGGCCAGTTCTCGAACGTGGTCGGCGCTGCTGCAACCCTGGCCGTTCTGATCCCGAACGCCAAATGGGTCAGCTCCGCCGGCGCCGGCGCGCTGGCTAAAATTTCTCTGAAGATCGGGGGCTAATCGACATGACCCAGCTTAAAAAAATCGTCGTAGTCATCGATGCCGCTATTGCGCACCAGATTGGCCGCGATGCTTACCAAGTCACCTTCAACGACGGTCTGCCGACCCTCGACGACGGCCTGGCGTTCTACATCAGCCAGTTGGCGAACCTGGAAGCTCGTATCTACGAGGCCAAGTACGCCGCCATCAACTACGACGAGCTGATCCCGGTCGATACCTCTCTGCCTGAATGGGTAGATGAGTGGAATTACATCAGCTACGACGGCGTGACCCTGGGCAAGTTCATCGGCGCCAGCGCTGACGACCTGCCGGACGTAACCCTGTCGGCCAATAAGTCGTCCGTGCCGATCGGTTACGCGGGCAACAAGTACAGCTACAGCCTGGATGAGCTGCGCAAATCGCAACAACTGCGCATCCCGCTGGACAGCTCCAAAGCCAAGCTGGCGTTCCGTGGCGCCCAGGAGCACACCCAGCGCGTGGCTTACTTCGGTGATGTTGCTCGAGGTATGACCGGCCTGTTCAACAACCCCAACCTGGCGCTGTCGAACTCCACCCTGGATTGGTACAACGCCGCGACCACCGGTGACCAGATCGTCGCCGACCTGAACAAGATCCTGGTTGATGTCTACATCAGCTCGGCGACCGTCCACGTCCCTGACACGATCATCCTGGATGCTGCCCGCTTCGCGTTCATCTCGAACAAGCGAATGGGCACCATCACCGACAAGACGATGCTGGAATACTTCCGCACCAACAACCAGTACACCGCGCTGACCGGTCGCCCGATCAACATCTTCAGCCGCCTGCAACTGTCCGCTGCCCAACTGGCCGCCGCCGGCGTATCCAACGGCAGCAAGGACCGTATCGTCGCTTACGAGCTGAACGACGAGAACCTGGGCATGCAGGTTCCGATCCCATGGCGCTCCCTGGCTCCGCAGATGTGGAACCTCAAGGTCAATGTGCCGTGTGAATATAAAATCAGTGGTGTCGAATTTAGATACCCATTTTCGGGCGCCTATCGCGATCAATTTTAACGGTAGGACCGGAACGAAAGCCCCGCAAGGGGCTTTTTAAATCATTCGCGCAGACTTCCTTCGGTTGTCTTCGGCCCATAGAGGCTGCATGTTTTTCAGTGCGTTTATGGTTGCTGGATCTGTTATTCCGCGCTTAAGCATGATGCTTATCGGGGTCACATGATCGATATGCCATTCACCATGATTGGCCCATGACATGCCTTCTAAAAAGAGGGATTCCATGTGTCCGGCGAAATCGGCCGGTGAATACCCAAGGGCCTCTATCGTTCCCTTTTCTTTCTTGCTTCCAATCAGTCGCGCAACCCTTCTAACCATTTCTCTCATGCTGAGTTTTGCTTTGAATATTGGGTCGCTTCTTGATCTTTCTTTTATTGATGCGTTTGCTGCTGGCTGATACCGAGCTCTGCGGTCTGGCTGTGACTCTCTGATTCTTGCAGAATGGACTCTTCCGCACTCAACACAAATGCCGGTAGCGGTAAATCTGTCGGAGTAGTGGCCGTGCTTGCATGGCTTTCCGGTGTAGTAATGCTTGAGTCCAAGGTCTTTGGATTTGCTCCTGGAGAGCATTCTATGAGGATGTAATATCTCTACAGGCTTCGCCCTTGACGGTCGCCTGGACTTAGACAGCTTTATCCTTTCCTGGTTGTTATCTGCCCACCTCTTTCTAGATAGCGATACTTTTTCAGGATTTTCGGATGCCCACAGTGAGTTGTTTATTAGCGTGCATTCCTTGCATTTTGAGCCGTTCACGTATCGGGCGGAATAATGGCCTCTTATGCACGACCTGCCCGTAAAGTAAAACTTCAGCCCGAGCTCAATAGCTTCCGGCTTAGAAATTATTTCCATGATTCACACCTGTCCAGTGGATGTCGGTAGGTGCGCAAGGAGCTGACAAAGCTCTTTTCGGGTGGCCACCCTATGCGCCTCCCAATTCTAACCCAAAGAGGATTCGACATGTTCCTGAAGAACGAAGCAGCACGACTGATCACCATCAACTTCTTGGTCGATGGCGTGGAAACCGGTTACCCGATCCTGCCAGGCGAAAACCCGGCGGTCGAAGTGCCGGATGAGGCCGCCAAGATCGATTTCGTCAAGGCGCTGTTGAAAAACGGTGACCTGCGCCGTGTTGGCGCCGATGAGCTGGAAGTTGACGACAGCGAAGACGAAGACCTGTCCGCTCAGGCCGAAGCGCTGGGCATCAAGGTCAACAAGACCTGGGGCGAAACGCGCCTGCGCGAAGAAATCGCCAAGGCTCAGGCGGCACAGTAATACCCGGGCGCCTGGCGCCCACTCATTCATAGCGAGGTCTAAGACATGAGCATTAAGGCGGTTGTAGTGGGGCACGAGGCGGTTATCACAGGCCCCGGCTTTGAGTTCAAAAAGGTCGATGACCTCGTTGTCTTTACCCAGACCGGGAAGATCCCATCCATTCGCGCAGCCAAGGTTGTATGCAAGCTGCTGACAAGTCGCCCGGGGGCATAGCGTGATAATCACCCCTGAGATGATTGCGGCTTTCCGCAGCAATCCCCTGATGAAGGCGTTCACCGACGAGGTGAAGTGGCCGGACGAGTTCATCATCGAAGCATTGTGCGAAGCCGGCACCGAGACTGGATCAAGCCGCTGGGGCTCCCTGGAGCTGACCTGCGACAACTTCAAGTGGCGCGGCATGCAGTACTTCGCCGCCCACTGGCTGGCGACCAACTTTTCCACCCTTGGGTCGACTGCGGCCCCAGGCTCCGATGCGCGCCTGAACGTGGCCCAGAAGTCGGTCGGTGACGAATCGATCGCCTACCGCGTGCCGCAGATGATGGACGCGGGCACCGACTGGCTGACCTACACCAACTTCGGCCAGCAGTTCTACCGGCTGAAAAAGCGCGCCGGGATGGGCGCCAAGGTGGTTTAGATGGGTGTCAACGCACCTCACGGCGAAAAGCCGCGCAGCAAGTTGCGCAAGGCGGCAGATCTGTTGCTGTTGCTGGTCATTGTCGTGGCCTTCTAATTCGCCTTGGCATCGGGCCTTGAATCCTGCCAGCAGCGCGTATTGGAGATTACCCGGCAATGATCAATCTCGAGCTGATCGGCTTTCAGGAGCTGCAGGACGAGCTTTCGAAAGAGCTTGCCGCGCTTCGGTCCGACAAGGTGGTGACGGTCGGCATCCACGAAGAGGCCGGTAATGTTGAGTCGGGCGACCTGGCCATGGCCAGCCTTGGAGCGGTCCACGAGTTCGGCGCCGACATCAAGCACCCGGGCGGCACGTCCTACGGTTACGCCAGCAAAGCGGCCGCCGACCGTGATGAGGTCCGCTTCCTGAAGAAGGGCGCCGGCTACATGGAGTTGGGTGTCACTCAGCCACACGATATCAACATCCCGGCACGGCCATGGCTTGAGCCTGGTGTTGCAAGCGCCACGCCTGAAGTGCTGCTGACCATCCAAGACGGCATGGAGGCCGGGCAGTCGATGGACCAGATCCTCGAGGCCGTCGGCGCGGTGGCCGCAGGCAAGGTGAAGGTGTACATGACCGACCTGAAGACGCCACCCAACGCAGCATCGACCATCCGCAAGAAAGGCAGCAGTAATCCGCTTATCGACTCCGGCGCGATGCGCCAGTCGGTCACGCATAAGGTGTCCATTGGGCCGGCTGAGGAGGGATTAGATTGAGTCTTTCAATGGAAGGCCACATCGATGACGTGTTCGTCAGTGTCGCTGCGAGCCGCACCGTATCAGTGGATGGCCAGTTTGTGGAAGGGATATGGGTTCCCGGCACGACCGAGACCAAGCCCTACGTCGTCAACATCCAGCAGGCCAGCGACAGGGAGGTCGACTTCATCCGCCAGGGTGGAGAGCGGATCACCGACGTGCGCCGCATCTACATCAACCAGGGCGAGATGCAGTTGATCGACCAGACCGGCACCTGGGAGTTTCTCGGGCAGCAGTGGAAGGCCACCAAGTGTGACAACAGGTACTGGCGGAACTACTGCAAGGTCATCGTTATGCGCATCGACGATCAGTCAGGCGGCCCAGCATGACCAACGAAGAACTGTTCAAGAAGCTGCGCCCGATTGTGATGCTGGCGACCGGCGTGCCTGAGTGCATCCTGGCAGATCAGGTCGGCCCAGGCAGCATGCCGGCCCCCAAGGGCGCATACGCAACGATCACGCCAAGGCAGTCCATTAGTGAGCGCGGCCAGGCCAACATCGTGTCGCGCGACATTGCAGGCGATCAGGTGGAGGTCGATGTGCGAGCGCAGATCATGTGCTCGGCAAGCGTCAACTTCTACCGCGGCGAGGCGCTGATGTACGCCGAGCGCCTGAAGCAGGCCAACAAGCGGCCCGACGTCAGCATGATGCTGTTCAGGGCAAAGATCGGCTGGAACAGCACGGATGCCGTGAACAACCTCACCAGCCTTCAGTCGGCCAACTTCGAGCAGCGGGCGCAGATCACCATCCGCCTGATGTACGAGACCAGCAGCCTCCCGGCTATCAACAACATCCTGAGCGTCGAAGTGGCGCTCCAGAACGAAAAGGCGCGGGTCATTGAGACCTTCACCGTCGAAATTGACCCCGCATAAATCATTGGAGCGCTCGAGATGAGTTACCCCGCCTCAGAAATCATCCGCATCAACGCCCGGATCAGCCCGGCCGGCCTGGGCAATGCGAACTTTGCCAGCGCCATGCTGTTCGCTCCCCAGCTTGAGCTGCCGGTGGGCTTCGCGCCGGACACGTACCGGACGTACTTCACGCTGGTCGCGCTGTCCGAAGACTTCGCGGATACCACCGAGACTTACAAGGCGGCTCAGCGCTGGCTTGGCGGCACGCCGGCAACCCGCGAACTTAAGGTTTACGGCTCTGCCACTGCTGATGCCACCATTACTGCAACGATGAACAAGGGCCGGAATAAGCTCTGGTGGTTCTGGACGTTTTGGACCGCCCCGATCTATGCCGACAAGGCAAAGGCTCAGTTGATCGCTCAGTGGTGCGAGGATAACTCCTCGTTTAACATGAACAACCAGACTGGCGCGTCAGCCGCTGAAATCAGAGACCCCGCTGATACTGACGATATCGCATCTCTGCTCACGGCGGCCGGCTTCCGATTCAGCGCCACCCCGTGCCACGCCACGGATGCCTATTTAGGCAATGCGCTAGCCAAGCACTTCGCCGCAGTGAACTACAGCGCTGACCGTTCGACTATCACGGGCGAACTGAAGAAGTCTCCAGGGGTTATCGCAGAGTCGTTGGACGGAACCGCTTACTCGGCCATGCAGAGCGACAAGAAGAAGGCTGTCTTCTACACGGTCGTGGACAACCAAGGCTCGACAGATTCGGGTCGCTGGCTGAACACACTGACGCACAGCGCATACGGCGAGTTTATTGATGACGTGGTCAATCTGGCTGCCTGCATCAATTTCCTGACCACATCGCTCTACAACACGCTCGGCAAGCAGGTCACTAAGCTCGCGCAAACCCCTGTGGGACAGGCCGTCTTGATCGGCGCCGCACGGGCGACCATGCAACAGTTCATCAGCAATGGCTACCTCGGCCCGCGCAACTATATCGACCCGGACGACGGTCTCGAGAAGTACACCGCAGGTTTCGAGATCCTGACCAAGCCCGAGGACATCCTCGACCTGTCGGACGCTGATCGCAGCGCCCGCAAGTCCGCACCACTCCGCATTCGCCTGTTCCGCGCCGGCGCAATCCACATCGTTGAAGCCGACCTCGACGTTTATTGATAGGTGACCCATGAGCCTGAGTAATTTCTCGAACGACCTTACCGTCGTCACCATCAATGGCCGGCAGATCCAGGACTGGGGCGAAACCGCTACCCCGTACACGGACGCACCGATCGATGCCCGCAGCCAGTTGCGCCGGGGGCAGGGCAGCAATGCTGTTCGTCTCGACCGCCAAAACCCGGGCCGTGAGGTGAACGTCTACCTCAACCCGGGCTCGTCCGACTCCGCATACGTGCAGGGGCTGATGAACTCGAACGCCAACATCACTCTGACCTTCACCCAGATCGGCACGCTGGAAACAGCCCTGGGCTCTGAAGGCATCATCGCGAACGACGGCCAGCGCGGCCGGGCCGGCTCCACCATCACGGATGACCAGTTCACGATGCACTTCAATATCTGGGAAGCGACAAGGGGCTGATAGATGAGCGTGAAACCATTCACCATCGGCGGCGTGCAGTACAACGCCGCCATGGCCAGCGCTGTCGATCAAGACCGCCTGATGTCCCTGCTGTCTGCCGCCGTGCTGGAGCGATTCGCCACGGCGGCAGGCGCCGGCCTGGAAGTGGACGATCAGGTGCTTTGCGCCATGTTCATGTCGATGCGCCAGGACGTAAAAGCCCAGGTCGCGCAAATGATCATGGCCAAGGTGTTTATCAATGGCACCAATATCCCGGTCACCGTCGCCGACTTCGGCGGAAAGATGGTGCAGTACAACCAGCTCCTGTCCGAACTGCTGCGCTGGAACCTCTCCGATTTTTTCGACTGGCTGCCAAGCGGCGCAAAAGGCGCTCGGCAGGAAGGGGCGGCAAGCGCAGCGCAGTAAATTGGTTCCTGATGCGGCCCTGTGTGGGGATTGTCGGGGTTTGCCCGCCGCTTTGCACCTGGGCCCAGCTTGAAGACGGCACCCACTCTATAGCGAGCGTGGAGCGCTTCAATCAGGCGATGGATGAACTGATGGATCAATACGAGGCTGCGAAGAATGGCTAGCAAAGTACTGAAGTCATTCCTGATCGGCATCGGCTATGACACCAAAGCCCTTGAAGCGGGCGACAAGAAGATCAGCGCCAGCCTGAATGGAATCAAGTCGGGCGCGCTTGGCATTTCTGCATCGCTGGTCGGTGCGTTTGGTGCGGCTGCTGGCGCTATCGTTGGTGTCGCGGGCAAGATCGACAAGCTGGCCATGTCCACGCAGAACATGCGCACGTCTCAGGCGGCCGTGTACAGCTACGGAAACGCCCTAAAACTGATGGGTGGGGACGCAGAGGACGCCGTCGATACCCTGAAGCGCTTCGAGGAAATCCAAAACAACCTTCGCCTAAAGGGGGGTGCCGGACCAATCAATGATCTGGCAACAGCCGGCATTGATGTCAGTTCGCTGTATCAGACCAGCACTGGCGAAGAGTTCATGCGCGCGCTCGCGGAGATGATTCCCAAGCTGGATGAGGGGCAGCGCGCCCAGGTACAAAGCTCGCTTGGGCTGTCAGACGGCGTATTCCGCTCTCTGGCTGGTGGTGTAGAGAAGCTGGACGACACCATGAAGCGGGCCAACTCGCTGACTGGAAGTGTCGACCAACTTACCGATAACGCAAGGAAACTCGCCGAAAACTCGGCCGAGTTTGGGCTGATCATTGACGGCGTCAGCAATGAGCTGTCCGAGAAGTTCATGAAAAGCCTTGTTGGCGCCGGAAGCGCACTCAACGAATTCCTCAAGGACCATCGCGGGAATATCAGCGGTGCGATTGATTACGCCTCAAACAACCCGGAAGCAACCGCCGCGCTGGGCGCCTCGTCCGTTGCGGCAGTGGTTGGCGCAACGCTCGCTAAGCTGGGGCTTACATCGGTTGGTGGCCTTATCAGAAAGTCAGGCACCGCCGGCATGGCAATTACTGGTGGCGCGATCGGATCGAACCTGCTCAACCGATCCTTGAATGAGTACGTGCCCGGCTACGGCGAGGCCGCCAGCGGCTTCGACGACATGCTCAAGGGCGTCACCGGGCTGGAAAGAATCAAGGGGCCGATGGAGCTGATGTTCGGCGGCGATGGCAATCCAACCCAAAGCAGGAGCTTCAAGTATGAAAAGCCCGAGGAATACACGGGCAAGGTCATCCGGTCCCAGGAGGATGTCGACTTCCTTGAGCACAGGGACAGATCAGCCTCCGACAGCATGCCGCCATCGAGCGGAGCCACGCCGGACGAAGACCGCCAAGCCAATGCCGAGGCGTTGGCCGGAGCACTGAATCGAACCCCGATCAAGGTTGAAAGCAGCCTGAACGCAACTATTCAGATCGACGGCCAGGCGCTTGAGTCAAAAATCATGCAGGTCAACGAGCGCCAGAACTACGACACACTGAGCGACCTCAAGACCACAACGGAGCGATAGCCGTGAGCATCATCAACGTATTCACGCGCCAGGCCCCTACCATTGCTGGCTATGCGTTTGACGCAGTGCTTGAGGACACGTTTGAGGCAACGGTGACGATCACGTCCATCCCGATTGAGTCGGGCGTCAGGATTGCCGGTCACCGAATCCTGAACCCCTTCAAGTGGACCATGACCGGAGCGATCAGCAACAACCCGGTCAAGGCGCAGCTGACGGACTTTCTCGGCGGCGCGCTTTCCAACCTGACCGACAACCCAATCGTCTCCACGGTTGCGGGGCTATCGGCTGGCTGGTTGGCCGGCAGCGATGAGACCAGGGCAAGCACCACCCTCGACTTCCTGATCTGGCTGATGCAGTCCTACGACCCGTTCGACATCGACGCCGGCGACATCCTGCTCAAGAACATGGCCATCACGCGCCTCTCCAGAACCAAGGAGCCGCGCAACGAGGGCGGCCTTGAGTTTGTAGTCGAGATGCAGGAGGTGATTGAGCTTGATCGAATTGGTCGAGATTACCAGTGCACGCAAAGCCAGCTTCGCGATGGTGACCCATCAAAGTCGGCATTAACCCGCGCAATCAACCGCGGGCAGGCGATAGCCAAAGAGGCATCCGACAGCGTCGTAAAGTCGGTTAACGGAATTCTTGACGGAGTCGCCTGATGTACACAATCCCACTGCGTGCCGGGTCCGCCAATGCCCACCAGCGGTTCGGCGTGCAGCTTGGCGATAACCTGATCGACTTCGAAATCGACTTTATCTCATACCTCGATGTGCCCGCATGGTCCATGAATCTGCTGCGCGACGGCAGCCGGATCGTCGCCGGCGCGATGCTTGAGCCTGGCAGTGACATCATCAAAAGCTACCGAACCGGTATTGGGCAGATGGTGTTCACCGGAAAAGATGTGACCCTGGATAACCTCGGCATCGAAAACTTCCTCGTCTGGATACCTCCTTTGGTGGAAACATGAGAAAGCAAGTCTGGTCGATCGATGTGAATGGGCAGCCGTATATCAGCCAGCAGATCGGCAGCCGGCAGTTCCGCATCCAGTTCAATATCGACATATCCCCAGGCGATGCGCTTTCGTTCGCGGACATTCGGTTATACAACCTGGACAAGGGGTCAAATGTTGCGCAGAAGTCCAGCATCGTCCTTCGGGCCGGCTATGAAGACAATGTCGACGCGGTATTCACCGGGTACGTGACCAATACCCTGCGCGAGCGCGAGCCAGGCTCGCCAGAGATCATCACAAGACTGATCTGCAGGTCTGGGCAGCCGGCCACCGATCGGGCGTCTGCCCAGCTTTCATTTGGTGTCGGCACCAGGGTAGAGGAAGTCATTCGCGCTCTTGCCGCGGCATGGCCGCTTCCAATCGATATCGACAACGCTCAGTTTGCCGACGCCAGGCCGCTTTCTTCGGGTCTCGTGGTTGACGGCGATATCCCGCAAGCGATGACTGACCTAGCATACGCCTACAAATTCGAGTGGATGCAGGACCGCGGGCGCATCGTCGTCACCAAGCCGAATATGCCGCGCACCGCCACGGTGGTGAAGGTTGATCAGTTCAGCGGGATGATCGGTATCCCCGAGGTTTCCCGTGGGCCCGACGGCCTTGGCGTATTCGTCGCCGTGCAACTCAACCCCGCACTGCGAATCAACGGAAAGATCAACGTGGAAAGCGAGTTCGCCACGTTCAATACCGGCAACCTGTTCGTAACGGAACTGAGTGGAGACGCGACCGCAAATGGTGAATACAACATCTTCGCGATGAAGCATTCAGGCGATTCGCACAGCGACCTGTGGCGAACCGAGATCGACGGTCTGCGCGCCGGGACAACGCCGACCGCTACCGAGACCGCAACCCAGCAAAATGGAAAGCTGGTTTGGGGTGCCAGGGTCGACCAGGCGTTCCGCGTAAAGGTCCGCGAGATAGGCGGCCGACTCTCCATAGACCCGAACTGGCTCATGGCCGTAATGGGCTTCGAGACCGGTTACACGTTCAGTCCTGCAGCGCGCAACCCAGGCAGCACCGCAACAGGCCTTATCCAGTTCCTGGAGGCATCTGCGCGCGAGGTTGGTACATCCACGGCTCAGCTCGCCCGCATGACTGCCGTGCGCCAGCTCGACTATGTGGAGGCCTACTACAAGCCCTACTCAGGGCGCGTCCGCAACCTGGGAGACGCATACCTTGCCGTTCTATGGCCGGCAGCGGTAGGGCGCCCAGACTCATACGTGATGTGGGAGCGCGACACCGGCCCCTACCAGCGTGAGTACGCGGCAAACTCTGGCCTGGACGTGAGCCGTAACGGGGTAATTACCCGTGGCGAGGCCGTTGCCTCCGTCAACACTTCCTACATGCGCGGGCAGCAGTTCGTGCGATGACGACTGGTCGAGGACTTGCGCTGGCGATCTGCTACATTTCCGAGCAATACCCAAAGCCTCGCTGGTGCCCTTAAATGTTGAAGCCAATTCTGATTATTCTCACCGCGGCAGCAATGCTGCCATTCATCGCGCTGGCTGATGATGGCGGCCAGTGCGATGGTCGGCAGATGTACAACTATGTCGACATCGCGCTGAGCTCTGGTTCTGGCGTCGTGAATGTGGCCAATGATCCTTTATATGGTGCGGGCGCCGTTACGCTGGCTCTAAGGTCAAGGAACATGGAAATTTACAACGCTATGTCCGTGTCGATTCGAGAGCATGACCTTTACCTGGCACGCATGGGATGCAAATCGCTGAGTGGCGGACCTACCAAAGGAATGATGTCCAGCCTGCGTCAGGTAGACGCCAAGATTGGCAAGCTGATTAACAGTCAGTACAGCCAAAAAGGCGTGCTGACCGACGGGTTCGGAAACGTCAGATAAAACAGAACCAGCATCATGAAATTTAACAAACCCGCTTCGGCGGGTTTTTTATTGCCTACGACAAAGGCTGGAGCGGGAAATGCTCAAACAAGAAGGCCGCACCAAGCAGGCCAAGATGATGCGAGACGCCTTTCGCGAGGTGATGAAAGGCGTTTGCACTTCGCTGCCTGGGCACGTCCGGACCTTCGACCCAGTCACGCAGCTTGCCCAGGTGCAGCCAGGGATATTGAGGGTCGACATAAACGGTGCCGAGTTCACGATCCCTCCAATCATCGAGGTTCCGGTCTACTTCCCCGGCGGAGACTACTGCGTCGAATACCAGATTGATGATGGCTGCGAGGGGGACATCCTGTTCTCTCAGCGCTGCATTGATGGGTGGGTGCAGAGCGGAGGCGTGGCAGCAAACCCAATCGGGCGCTTTCACAACATGCAGGACGCCATGTTCCTGCCTGGGTTCAGGTCTCAACCCAATGTGCTGCCGGACTTCCAGAACAACGGCGTGCGCATGCGCAACAAGGTCGGCACCCAATTCGTCTGGCTGAAGAACGACAACAGCATCTCCATGGATAACGGTGTGGCTAGGTTCAGCGTACTGGCCGACGGCACAACCCTGATGCAGAACGGCGCCGGCAGCTTTCAGTTGCAGGCGAACGGTACCTTCCTGATTAACGGCCTGAAGATCACGCCGGACGGCAACGTCATCACCGCCGCCGGCATCAACCTCAATACGCACCGCCATAGCGGTGTAACCCCGGGCTCCGGGACAAGCGGAGTTCCAGTTATATGACCGTTCGCAGACTGGACGACAACGGCGACATCGTGACGCGCGGCCAACAATTCATCACCGGGCAGTCCGAGGTTGCGCAGACAGTGCTGACCCGGCTGCGCCTGTTCCTTGGCGAGTACTTCCGAGACATAACCGACGGCACGCCGTGGTACGAGCAGATCCTGGGCAAGTTCACCAGCCTCTCCACTGCAGAGGCGGCGCTGAGGGCCAGGATCGCCAACACGCCCGGCGTGATTCGGCTCACCAGCTTCTCCGCTGACTTCAACATCGACAACCGCAAATACAGCGTAACCGCTGGGATTCTCACCGAGTTCGGCCTGGAAGAGGTAACACTGAATGGCTAGCCTTACTTCGACCGGCTACGTGCAGCAGACGCAAAACGACTGGTTCGCCCAGGAGCGTCAGTTCTACCTGGACATTGATCCGCTTTGGAACCTGGACGCGTCGACCCCGGACGGGTTGAAGATGGCGCATGACGCTGAGATCTTCTACGCCCTGGACGAGACGCTGCAGCAGGCCTACAACTCGAAAGACCCGAACAAGGCCAAGGGCGCAGACCTGGATATCGTCTGTTCGCTGACCGGCACCATTCGCTCCAATGGTTCGGCCTCCAGCGTACAGCTGACGTTTGCTGCGACACCAGGAACCCCAATCCCCAAGGGAAACAGATTTGAGTCCGTCACCACCGGAAGCCGCTGGACGACCGATCAGGCCGTAACGGCTGATTCGCTGGGCGTCGCCACCGTCAATGCAACATGTACCGTAGTCGGGCCAACCCAGGCCGATCACGACACCATCACACGCATCGTTGACGTGGTGGGTGGGCTGTCTGGCGTAACAAACGCAGATCCTGCGACACCGGGTACAGATGCCCAAACCAACGAGCAACTGCGCGTAACCCGAGCGACGGCAGTAGGGCGCCCAGGCAACAATCAGATCGACTCCACTTACGGCGAGCTGTACGCAGTTCCTGGCGTGCGCCGCGTCAAGATCTACGAGAACGATACCGATAGCTCAGCCGTATCAGTCGATAACCCTCACGGCCTACCAAGGAAATCGTATGCGGTGATCGTCGACGGCGGCACCAATGAAGACATCGCCATGGCGATCTATCTGAAGAAGAACCCAGGGCCTCTGCTGTATCAGGCCGGTACGCCGTTCGAGGTTGAGGTTACATCTCCAAAATACCCGACCAACAAGAAGGTGATCCGCGCCAGCCGCCCGATCTACGTGGACATGCTCCCGGTCATTCACGTCGTCAACGATGGAACGCTACCGGCCAACGCAGACCAGCTCATCAAGGAGGCGATGATGGAGTATGCGGCCGGCGATCTGATCCCGGCCGACGTGGGATTCAAGATCAGCGGGTTTGATATTGGCGAGACTGTGCCGTTCAGCACGATCTTCACGCCGGTCAACAAGGTCATCGGGGCATACGGCAACAGCTACGTCGACTTTCCTTCGTCAAGCCTCAATGGCGTCCAGGCGAACGCTGTCATCGCCTACAACCAGATGTCCCGGTGGACGGAGAGCAACATCACCGTAGTGATCACCTGATGAATATCCCAGACCGCATTTACGCGCAATACCGAGACAAGCCCAAGGCCGTGGCCTGGTATGCGATCGCCAAGAGGCTCGGCGGGAGCCTGGAGGATGCAGCCGAGGCGGTGCGCAAGAGTTACGACATTGACAACTCGTTCGGCGAGCAACTAAACGTAATCGGCCGGATCGTCGTGGCGCCGCGGAGCTTCGTTGGCGCATTCCCAATGAATCCGGGGCTATTTGATCTCACGGACGGCGATGAGTTTGGAGACGATGGCGCGATGTTCAGCGCCCTGACGATTGATCAAGACGCGCAGCTATCGGACGACCTTTACCGTCTGGTCATCAAGGCCAAGATCGTCAAAAACAACGGCGACGCAACGATAGAAAATATCCTCGATGGCATGAACTTCCTCCTACCGAACGCTCAGGTTCTGCGCGTGACGGACGGCGAGGACATGTCGTTCAGCATCGAGTTCTACGGGCAGATAACCGATCTTGAGCGCTTTGCCTTGCTCAATGCCGGGCTTGTACCAAAGCCGCAAGCAGTTGGATTTAACGGATTCCTTGAAGGGTTCGGAATGTTCGAGTTCGGCGATATGGATGCCGAGTTCGGTGACGAAGACGCAGAATTTGCAGGATATATAGGGGCTTAGAATGTCACTCAAGCTAAATGAACGGTACCCGGCTCGGTTCAACAACCCTACAGCAGGATACCCGCAGGGCTCATTTAAAAACCGAACTACGCCCACCGCTAAGGATGGGTCCTACCTGGAAAAGGACTGGGCAAACGATAAGGAGGGTTTTTTCCAGTCTCTCCTAAGCTCGGCTGGTATTACGGCCAATGGTGCCGTTGATGCTGTAGGCGCATCGCAGTTCTTTGATGCGCTCCAGGCGCTGAAGCAGATCCAGGCAGGAACCGCATTTACGACTGCCGGCAGCGCTGGAGCGCTGACGCTCGCTCCGACCCCGGCAATCTCTGCTTACTCGGCGCCCCTGCGATTCCGCGTCAAGTTCAGTCAGGCAAGTACCGGTACGGACACGATAAACGTATCAAGCCTTGGCGTAAAAAATATCAAGCAGTACAACTCGGCCGGCGCGAAGGTTGCGGCTGTGTTTGCAGCGAACCAGCTTTCAGATATTGAATACGACGGCACCGACTTTGTTCTGCTCGATCAGCTCCCTACTACGATAGTGCAGCGCAAACAAAGCTTCCGAGGTCTTTCGAAGAACTTGAAAGTTTCTGCTAACGGAACTTCCGCAAGCGTTGTCGTTACTTCTGATAGCGTCATCGTTGCAAATTCTGCGGGTGATGCGCAGGCAATCGGCAGTGTAAGTGCAACTTTGAACACTGCCGTGACGGGGTCAGCCACTGTTGACGGAATGGCAGCAGGCGTAGCTCTAGCAGTCAACACATGGTATGCAGTATACGTATGGTACAACTCGACCACTGGCGTCACGCGCGTCTTCGGCGACACCTCGTTCACAACCCCTACTGCGCCGGCCTCCGGTTTTGATATGTGGGCCCTCGTGAGCACATTCAGAACCGATAACACGCCGGCCAACAAATTCCCGGTAACATTCAATCAATTCGGTGTTAATTGGCGGTATGCGCCCAGGTCAGGAACAAATCTTACTGCGCCCGTTGTTCTAGCCAGTGGCAATACATCTGCAACGAGCCCTAGTATTTCTCTTGCTTTAACTGCAGTCGCCCCCCCTGGCGTGGCAGTGGTATCAGCCTCTATAAGTGCGCAGAACGGATCAAATGCTGAGCTGGGCGTATCGCCAATCGGCACATGGAACAATCCGACAAGCCCGCCATTACTTTCGGCTGGGGCGCAGGCAACAACATTTGCTGTCAGCATTGCCTCCGACAAGCTGGTCTTGGAGCAGGCAAATACACTGTATTGGGGATCAAACGGGGCAGCTGTAGCTATTATTTTTAACGGGTTTGAGGTGCCGCAATGAGTAATAATCCAGGCTATGCATATGCAACAACCAAGGCTTACGCGTTCATGGTCGATGGCCCAGAGGCTGATCCGGATAACCCACAAGCAACTTACCCCAATTACGAGGTTGAAACTTTTTGGCCCCTATCTGATGGGTTTCCTCCAATCGTACCCTCACCGGCCGAGAGATTGGCGCAAGCTCGAATTGAGCGCGACCGACTGCTGACCTACGCAACCCTGCGCATCAATCCTCTGCAGGACGATGTTGACAACGACGAGTCATCGCCGGAAGGGGCTGCGCTGTTAAAGCTCTGGAAGCAGTATCGTTCAGCTGTAAGCAAGACCGAAACAAAACCCGGCTGGCCTGACGCCCCGCAATGGCCAGATCCACCAATCCCACTTGAATAGATGGAAGCACCTCCACCCGCCATGAGCGGGTTTATTTTTTTCCTGGAGAAAACCATGCCGATCACTGAGCAGCGGCTGTTGCAGATCCTCCCGAACGCCGGTCGCCAAGCCGGCGTTTTTGTTCCTGCCCTGAACGCAGCCATGAACCGTTACGGCATTGTCGGCTCGCTCCGGGTTGCCGCCTTCATCGCCCAGATCGGGCACGAGTCCGGCCAGTTGCGGTGGGTTCGCGAGATCTGGGGGCCCACGGCGCAGCAGGCCGGCTATGAAGGGCGCGCAGACCTGGGAAACACGGTTCCGGGTGACGGCTCAAAGTACCGTGGCCGTGGCCTGATCCAGATAACCGGCCGGGCCAACTACGCCGCGTGCGGGGAAGCCCTGGGCCTGGACCTGATAAATCAGCCAACGCTGCTGGAGCAGCCGCAGTACGCCGCGATGTCTGCGGCCTGGTTCTGGTCTATGAAAGGGCTGAACACGCTGGCAGACCAGAGCGATTTCGCGAAGATAACCCGTCGCATTAATGGCGGGCTCACCGGCCAGGCCGACCGCCAAGCGCTGTACGACAAAGCATTGAAGGTGCTGGCATGAACGCGATCTGGCTGAAGATCCTCCCTTATATAGCCGCGCTGCTGCTGGTGGCTGGCGCGCTGTTCGGCGCCTATCACCACGGCGAGACGGTCGCCAATGATGAATGGCAGGCCAGGTGGAACGACCGCGATACACGCGATGCACAGGCCAAGGAGCAGAACGAGGCCGCCGAGCGCGCCAAAGAACAAGCCCGCCAACAGGCGATCAACAAGGTAGTCCAGAATGGCCAAGCTCTTATCGATACCGCTGCTGCTGCTGTCACTGCTGCTAACCGTGAGTCTGACAGGCTGCGCAGCGCAGCCGACGGCCTTGCCAGTCGCATCGCAGCCAGTCAAGCCGGCGGCAATTCCTGCACTGCCGCCGCAAGCGCGGCAGCTACCCGTGCCGTCATGGTGCTTGCCGACGTGTTCAAGCGCGCTGACCAGCGAGCGGGCGACCTGGCAGGATTTGCTGACCAAAGCCATAGCCGGGGAGTGACCTGCGAGCAGGCTTTCGATGGCCTTTCTTCGGTCAAATAACCGAGGAGGCCGAGAACTCAGCCAGCCACTCAGCCACTACATCGTCAGGGTAGCCTCGATGGAAATGCCGGCGCCAAGGGTATGCTCTTTCGCCAGAGCCGTCTTTCAACTTTATGGCGCTTGTATCGCATATATACTTCGCAGGCGACCCTGCGACCACCGTATCGGCAGCAACATCTCGGTTTACTGAGCTGTGAGCACCTACCAGAGCGCCATGGCGAACTGTCACTCCAGGCAGGACAATAGACATGGTGGCGATGGCCACGAAGTCCTCAATAGTCACACCCATCATGACCATGCTGGGCGGATGCGGATCGTTGGTTAGCACCACATAAGGGAAGATCCACACGTAGTTGCCGATGACAGAATGCTGGCCGATGTGAACGTTGCTATGAAACTTGACGTAGTCCCCTATTGTGCAGTGACCCTGGATATCGCCGAGAGTGCCGATCTGAAAGGCCTCGCCGGCCCGGGTGAGCTCTCTCACTGTGACTCGGTGCCCGGTGGAGAGGCGGTCTCCAAAGCTTGAACCTGCATAAAAAATGCTGTGCGATCGTATAAGTGAAGATTTCCCAATGATCAATGGCGACCCATCAGAAAGCGTTGAAGGGATGCCAATCTCACAATGCGAGCCAATCTCCGTGTTGTCGCCAATCATCACGTTGTCGTGAATGATGGTATAGGCTCCGATCTTGACGCCGCTGCCAAGCCTGGCGCCCTCGCCAATTATTGCTGTTGGATGAATCATTCAGTCCCTCGTCATTTTTTGTGTCAGGCGGGGCCGAACTATAGATTATTTTTCAGCCGGTAGAATGCTATGAGTAGATTTGTTCGTTTGGCAGGACGCCGATGGAGGGGGTGGATCTCGTACCATTTTTTGTACCAATGACCGTGTAAAGCAGGTCAAAACCGGGTACGCCAAAGTAAGCAAGTGCCCGGATTCATTGACTATTGTTACTTTGCCTTACCCCTTTAGGATCGCGGTGTAATTCTGTTCCAGGGACATGAAACTACCTGTGGGATTTTCGCAAAGCGCAAGGGTACGGTGGCCGACACATCGCTGCAAGCCTGACGATGGCACTTGTTACTCGTCGCGCCCTTCCATCATGGTGCGCTTGAGCATCACGTACACCGCGCCCGCGCCACCATGGCGGGCCTGGCAAGAGGTAAAGCCGAGCACCTGGGCATGCTGGCGCAGCCAGGTGTTGACGTGGCTCTTGATCATCGGACGCTTGCCGTCCAGGCGCACGGCCTTGCCGTGGGTGACGCGCACGCAGCGGATTTCGAACTTAGTGGCTTCGGCGAGGAATGCCCAGAGCGTTTCCCGGGCTTTTTCCACATTCATACCGTGCAGGTCGAGGCTGCCTTCGAACGGAATCTGGCCGACCTTGAGCTTGCGCATCTGGCTTTCCTGCACGCCGTCGCGGGCCCACATCAATTCGTCTTCGGGGCCGACGTCGATGACGAACTGGTCCGACAGACCGTCCACGGTGGTGGCATCGGTGCGCACGGTCGCGGCCTGGCGCAGCTTGGCGATCTGCGCCCGGTCAGTCTTGGGTTTGCCAGTCTCGGCGCGGTCGTGCTTGATCGGCTTGACGCCGCGCAGCTCGTTTTTGAACAGGGAAAAATCGTCGTCTTGCATGTCAGCCTCCGCGAGGGGCGGGCAGTTTACCTAAATCGCGGCGGCCGGGGCGCAGGAAACGCTATCCAAGCGCCATCAGTCGTGCTTTTTCATCAAGTGCGAGGCGATGTTCAGCTCCAATGGCTGGCGCATCCGGCGACGGCTGCGGCGCCACAACCACACGCCGAACCACAGCACCAACAGGCCTATCACCAACAGAATCGCCGAGCCGCCGGGGCTGGCATTCAGTTCGCCCAGCGCCGGGGAATGCCCCGACAAGCCAGCGCCGCCGGCGACCGCCAGCAGCACACCTATTATCGCCAGCAGCGCGGCAATGCCGGTTGCCAGGCGCAGACGCCAGTTGCTCGGGCCCTTGGAGCGCAAGCGACGAGCATCAAAACCATCGGATATCTTCATTCCGACCTTTCCTCCAGGGTATCGGCCCTTCGACCGGAAGATACACAGGTTGTTCCTGTGCCAGAGGTAATTGCAGCAAATGACAGGCATTTGCAGATGAGCGGGGCCTTGAATCGGCCGCGCCGCTCATCCCGGGGCAATCAGATCAGGTCTTTGGTCAAGGCGAGGGTGGCGAAGTTGTCGGCCATGATGGCCATTTCGGTTTGTTGCACGTGCTCGGCACTCAGGACGCCGCCCTTGTAAGGCAGATCGCGGGTGGCGCAGGCGTCTTCCACCAGGGTGCAACGAAAGCCCAGGTTCTTGGCGGCGCGCACGGTGGTGCTGACGCTGGAGTGGCTCATGAAACCGCAGACGATCAGGTCCAGAGGACCGAGGTCCTGCAGGTGTTTTTCCAGGCCGGTGCCGTGGAACGCGCTGGGCAGCAGTTTACCGATGATGGTTTCGTCGCCCATAGGCTCCAGGCCGGGAATGAACTCGCCGCGCTCGCCTTGCGGGTCAAACAGGCCGCCCACGGTGCCCAGGTGGCGCACATGCACAATCGGGCGACCGGCGTTGCGCGCCGCGGCGACCAGTTGCTTGATATTGCCGACCGCCGCGTCCATGCCCGTGAGGGCGAGTGGACCGCTGAGGTATTCCTTCTGCGCATCGATGATCACGAGGGTCGCATGGCTGAGATTGGCCGCCGCGTAACCTCGACCGCTGATTTGAAACATCGTCTTTGGAACGGACATTCTGGGGGGCTCCTGTGAGGGGGGCTTTTGCGCCATTGTCCACTGGCTGAGCGGTTCTGTGAATCGCTACCATCGTAAGCTACGCCGTTGCTGGCGTGCAGCCATGTCAAGAGGTGCGCTTGTTTGACGCGATGATGGCAAATTGGATGAAATCCGACATACGGCTGAGGCTTTTCGTACATCGTCGGTACAGACGAAGGCTGTTAGAATCGCCAGTCGTTTTTTCCAGGAGTCTGCCCCCGTGATCACTTCCCGCCTGCGCACCTTGCGCGACCATATCCGTTGGGCTGTCAGCCGTTTCCATGGGGAAGAGCTGTTTTTCGGGCATGGTACCGACAATGCCTGGGACGACGCCCGGCAATTGGTGCTCGGCGCCTTGCATCTGCCCTGGGAAATCGCCGACAGCTACCTCGATTGCAACCTGGAAGAAGAGGAAGTTGCCCACCTGCAACGGCTGCTCCACCGTCGCATCCATGAGCGGGTGCCGACAGCCTACCTGATTGGCGAAGCCTGGTTCTGCGGCATGTCGTTTATCGTTGACGAGCGCGTGCTGATCCCGCGTTCACCGATCAGCGAACTGATCGAAAACCGCTTCGAACCCTGGCTGGACCAGCCGCCGGCACGCATTCTCGACCTGTGTACCGGCTCCGGTTGCATCGGCATCGCCTGTGCCTACGAGTTCCAGGACGCCGAAGTGGTGTTGGGGGACGTGTCGTTTGAAGCGTTGGAAGTGGCCAACCAGAACATTGAGCGCCATGGCGCCGACGAGCGTGTGTATACCGTTCAGGGCGATGGCTTTGATGGTTTGCCAGGCCAGCGCTTCGATTTGATCGTGTCCAACCCGCCGTATGTGGACGCTGAAGACTTCGCCGACATGCCGGACGAGTACCAGCATGAACCGGAACTGGGCCTGGCCTGCGGCGACGATGGCTTGAACCTGGTACGGCGGATGCTGGCCGAAGCGGCGGACCACCTGACCGAGAAGGGCTTGTTGATCGTCGAAGTGGGCAACAGCCAGGTGCATGTCGAGGCGCTGTACCCGGAAGTCGACTTCGCATGGCTGGAGTTCCAGCGCGGCGGGCACGGGGTGTTCATGCTCACGGCGGAGCAGTGCCGCAACCATCAGGCGGTATTCGCCGCCAGGGTTTAACCGACCGCTCTGACGTGTGGGAGGGGGCTTGCCCCCGATGAGGGCGTGACAGTCACTGAATGCATTGACTGATGCACCGCTATCGGGAGCAAGCCCCCTTCCACATCACCGGTGGGTGGCAATCCAGATCAACAACCCCGCCTGAAACACGGTAAACGCCACCAGACAGGTGATGGTGAAGCGCAGCCCGCTGTCCTCACGCTTGAACTTGGTGACCTTTTCCTCTTCCTTGCGCAGCTTCACTTCCTGCTCCATCAGGTTCTGCTCGGCCTGTTGCAGCATTTGCGCGGCTTCAAGGATTTCCACGAACTGCACTTTCTCGGTGTTCCAGCTATCGAGCACGTCGCTGACCTTGCCGGGCTGCACGTTGCCCTTCAGATGCTGCACGTCGGCGTAGGCCACATCAAAACCCTGGATACGCAAGAAATGATCGCGGCGCAGGCGTGTGGCTTCGTTTAGGGCGTCCTTGTTGGACAGGTCCACACCGTCGACGCGGTAGTGCGACCACTTCTTCTTCGCCCACGCGGCGCCTTGGGCGACCAGGAAGCGGCCGATGCCACGGTTGGCCGGTTCGATTTCGAGGCTATTGCCCGGGCCGAAATGCACGCGGTGTTTATCGTGATCGACCCAGATATCCAGGTGATTCTGCTCGCGGCGCACCCTTTGCCCCGGCAACTGGATGACCATGCGCAGCAGGCTGTGATGCTGGTCATGGCGCTCGACATAGCCAAATTGCACAAACCGCAAAGGCCGTACCCCTGTGGCGCGGTCGATGGTCAGAGGCGCCAGACGCAGCATTTTGAAATGTTCGGCCTGCACGTCCGCCCACGGCAGGGAAGCTGCGTCGACGACCTCGGTGTGTTCCGCCGGGGTGTCGGCGGTAGGTTCTGGTGTTGCTTCGGTGTTAGTCATGCGGCGCGATCCTGTCCAAGCCCAGCCAGTCGACCGGCTTTTTGCTGTCGACTTTGGGCTTATCGGCCGCTTTTCCAAGTACTGGAGGCAAATAGTCGGTTAACGGGGTTGAAGTCCGTCGATAAAGCGCACCAGGCGGGTTCCCAGCTCGGCGGCGAGGGGCAATTGCGGGTCGTTGTAGGACGCCAACTGTTGCTTCACCTCATTGGGCACGATGCGCATCACATGGTTCATGCCTTCGATCACCGTCAGTTCGGCATCGGGCTTGGCGCTCTTCAATTGCCGGGCATCGCCCACACCCACCTGGATATCGTGGGTGCCCTGGATGATCAGTGCTGGCATGCGCAACTTGGCAAAGGCGGCCGAGGGGTCGGCGCGAAACAGGCTGATCAGATACGGCTGCACGCTGGGTCGGAAAATGCCCAGCAGTGGGTCAGGCACATCGGCATCCACCTGGCCTGCCTTGAGGTGGTCGAGGATTTCATTGCTGCGCAATTGCAGGGCCGGGGGGAGATGACCGGCCAGTTGCTGGCGGATCACCTGGTCGACCGGGCGGGCGCTGCCGGACAGGGAAATCACCCCGGCCGGGTCGAGTTGCGGTGCCGCCAGCGCAGC
>NZ_JAKNRV010000129.1:0-13455 GCF_023072625.1 Pseudomonas emilianonis | reverse complement strand
CGAGCAAACCGGCGCGAGCGAGTATGAAGGCGCCGTTGCAGATCGAGCCGAAGCGCCGCGCCCTGGCGGCGGCACTGCGTAGCCAGTCATCGAAGTCGGGACCGAAATCCTCGAACGGCAGCTGCGGGCCACCCGCCACCAGCAGCAGGTCATAGGCTTGCAGGGCTTCGCGGTAATGCCGATGAGCTTGCAACGACAAGCCGTTGGAGGCCGCCATCGTGCCGTGGCCGATACCGATCACTTCCAGTTGGTAGTGATCTTCAGGCACGAGAAAACGGTTCGCCTCGCAGAACACATCCATCGGCCCGGTCACATCCAGTGACTGGACGCCGGGGAAGATCAGGATGGCGACGGTTTTGCTCATGAACAGGCACACCTTTACCTAACTGGATAAACACAGAACCCCTCCCACCTTTGGATTTTCGCAGACTTGGAGGGTGATATTGCCTGCTACACCCTAGCCGATTTTCACTTGGCACGATGTAGCGGCACATTGGCCGACATCGCACCCTCGCTGCGATAGCCCCTCCCCAGTCACGCGACCAGACTGGCTTCCTCGGCGCCACCCCGGCGCTTTCTTGCGGAGAACGACCATGAGCACCACCATCGCCGGCATCAAGATCCCGGACAGCGCCCTGGCCAAGGCCGCCACCGACTATATCCGCGACGTCGAGTCCGACCTGCTCTACCACCACTCGCGCCGGGTGTTTCTGTTTGGCGCGTTGAGCGGTGAGCGCAAGCAACTGGCCTACAACCCGGAGTTGCTGTACGTCGGCGCGATGTTCCATGACCTGGGCCTGGTGCAAGGCCATCGCAGCGATGACCAGCGTTTCGAAGTCGACGGTGCCAACGCAGCGGCGGACTTCCTCACGCCGTATGGGCTGAGCGATGACGATATCGAGCAGGTGTGGCTGTCCATCGCACTGCACACGACGCCGGGTGTGCCGCAACATCTGCGCCCGACCGTGGCGCTGGTCACCGCCGGCGTCGAGATGGACGTGCTGGGCATGGACTACGCCGCGTTTACCCCCGTGCAGCGCGAAGCCGTGGTGCATGCGCATCCACGCGGTGAAGGGTTCAAGGAGTGCATCATCTGCGCCTTCGCCGACGGCTTGCGCCATCGCCCGCAGACCACGTTTGGCAACGTGAAGACCGATGTGCTGGTGGATCAGGCGCCGGGGTTCAAGCCGATGAACTTTGTCGAGGTGATTCGCCAGTCGCCGTGGGCTGCGTAATCAACCTGGAATGCGGTCCAAATGTGGGAGGGGGCTTGCCCCCGATAGCAGAGTGTCAGTCACTGAAGCTGTGACAGATCCACCGCCATCGGGGGCAAGCCCCCTCCCACATTTTTAACCCGGCGCAGGCCGTTAGACCGGCGCGGGAGCCCGACGCTTGTCCGGCTGCTGCCAGCCATCGGCGGCCGCTTCTTCGATCGCTTGCTGGATGGCTTTCTTGCGCAGGTCTTCGGCACGACGGCTGAAGAACCACACCAGGAAGGTCACCAGCGACACCGCCAGCAAAATCAGGCTGGCCACGGCGTTGATCTCGGGTTTAACCCCAAGGCGCACGGCCGAGAACACTTCCATCGGCAAGGTGGTCGAGCCCGGGCCGGAGACGAAGCTGGCGAGTACCAGGTCATCGAGGGACAGCGCGAAGGACATCATCCCACCCGCCGCCAACGACGGCGCGATCATCGGGATGGTGATCAGGAAGAACACCTTCCACGGCCGCGCGCCCAAGTCCATCGCCGCTTCTTCGATCGACAGGTCCAGCTCACGCAAACGCGCCGACACCACCACCGCCACATACGCCGCACAGAACGTGGTGTGGGCGATCCAGATGGTGACGATGCCACGCTCCTGGGGCCAACCGATCATCTGCGCCATCGCCACGAACAGCAGCAACAGCGACAGACCGGTGATCACCTCGGGCATGACCAACGGCGCGGTCACCAGGCCGCCGAACAGCGTGCGACCCTTGAATTGGCTGATGCGCGTCAGCACGAACGCCGCCAATGTACCCAGCGCCACGGCCGCGATGGCCGTGTAGCAGGCGATTTCCAGCGAGCGTGCCACCGAGCCCATCAATTGGGTGTTGTCCAACAGGCCCACGTACCACTTGATCGACCAACCGCCCCACACCGTCACCAGCTTGGATTCGTTGAACGAATAGATCACCAGGATCAGCATCGGCAGGTAGATGAACAACAACCCCGCCACCAGCATGAAGCTTGAGAAACTGACGCGCTTCATATCTTGCCCTCCATCTCTTTGGCTTGGCTGCGGTTGAACAGGATGATCGGCACGATCAGGATCGCCAGCATCACCACCGCCAGAGCAGAAGCCACCGGCCAGTCACGGTTATTGAAGAATTCTTGCCACAACACTTTACCGATCATCAGGGTTTCCGGACCGCCCAGCAGTTCCGGGATCACGAACTCGCCGACCACCGGGATAAACACCAGCATGCAGCCGGCGATGATGCCGTTCTTGGACAGCGGCACGGTGATCTTCCAGAAACTGTTGAAGGTGCTCGAACCCAGGTCCGAGGCGGCTTCCAGCAGGCTCTGGTCGTGCTTCACCAGGTTGGCGTACAGCGGCAGGATCATGAACGGCAGGTACGAATAGACCACACCGATATACACCGCGATGTTGGTGTTAAGGATCTGCAGCGGCTCGTTGATCAGCCCAATGGACATCAGGAAGCTATTGAGCAAACCATTGTTGCTAAGGATGCCCATCCACGCATACACGCGGATCAGGATCGCGGTCCAGGTCGGCATCATGATCAGCAGCACCAGCACGGTCTGCATCTCTTTGCGCGCGGTGGCAATAGCGTAGGCCATCGGGTAACCGATCAGCAGGCACAGCAAGGTGCTAAAGAACGCCATCTTCAGCGAACCCAGGTACGCGGCGATGTACAACTCGTCGCCCGCCAGCAAGCTGTAGTTGGCGAGGTTGAGCACCAGTTGCAGCTTCTGCTCAACGTAGGTGTAGATCTCGGTGTAGGGCGGAATCGCCACATCGGCTTCGGCAAAGCTGATTTTCAGGACAATGAAAAACGGCAGCGCGAAAAACAGGAACAGCCACAGGAAGGGAATCCCGATGACCACCTGCTTGCCACTGGGGATTATGCGGTGCAAGCGCCGCTTGAGTTTCTTCATGTTCATGAGCGAAGTACCACGCCGCTGTCGTCTTCCCACCACACGTATACCTGGTCACCCCAGGTTGGCCGCTGGCCACGGCGTTCGGCGTTGGCGACGAAGGATTGCACCAGCTTGCCGCTCGGAAGTTCCACGTAGAACACCGAGTGCCCGCCGAGGTAGGCGATGTCGTGGACCTTGCCGCTGGACCAGTTGTGCTCGCAGGTCGGCATTTCGGTGGTGACCAGCAGTTTTTCCGGGCGAATGGCGTAGGTCACCGACTTGTCTTCCACCGCAGTGGCGATGCCGTAGCCCACGTAGATGTCGCGGTCCAGGTCCGGGCACTTGAGCACCGCGTGACCTTCGGCGTCGTCGACCACCTGGGTGTCGAAAATGTTGACGTTGCCGATGAATTCGCACACCAGGCGGCTGGTCGGCGTCTCGTAGATGTCGACCGGGCTGCCGATCTGCGCGATCCAGCCCAGGTGCATGATCGCGATGCGCTCGGCCATGGTCATGGCCTCTTCCTGATCGTGGGTCACCATGACGCAGGTCACGCCGACGCGCTCGATGATTTCCACCAGTTCCAGTTGCATCTGCGAACGCAGTTTCTTGTCGAGGGCGCCCATCGGTTCATCGAGCAGCAGCAGTTTCGGGCGTTTGGCCAGCGAACGGGCCAGGGCCACACGCTGGCGCTGGCCACCGGACAACTGATGCGGCTTGCGCTTGGCGTACTGGCTCATCTGCACCAGCTTGAGCATCTCGGTCACGCGGGCGTCGACTTCGGCCTTGGGGATCTTGTCCTGTTGCAGACCAAACGCGATGTTCTGCGCCACGGTCATGTGCGGGAACAGGGCGTAGGACTGGAACATCATGTTGATCGGCCGCTCGTAGGGCGGCATGTCGGTGATGTCCACACCGTCGAGGTAGATACGACCCTCGGTTGGACGCTCAAAACCTGCGAGCATGCGCAACAAGGTGGATTTGCCCGAACCCGAACCGCCGAGCAAGGCGAATATCTCGCCTTTCTTGATTTCCAGGGACACATCGTCCACGGCAATCGTCTCGTCGAACTTCTTCGTGACCCGGTCGATTTTGACCAGCACCTTTTTCGGTGTCTGGTCGCCCTCGAGGGCTTTCTTATAGGCGCCGGAGGCAACTGCCATTTACGAAACTCCCGAAAAAAAAGGGTGCAGTTCGCCCGAGGCGGGCGAACCCAGGATAGTTTGAGCCTTACTTGCCCGTCTTGACCTTGGTCCAGCTACGGGTCATTAAACGCTGCACGTTCGGGGGTAGCTCGACGTTGACAAATGTCCGCTCGAGAACCGCCTGCGGTGGGTAAACCGCTTCGTCGGTGCGTATCGATTGTTCCATCAGTGTGTCCGCCCCTGGGTTAGGGTTGGCATAACCGACGTAATCACTCACCTGAGCGATAACCTCAGGTTGCAGTAAATAGTTGATGAAGGCGTGGGCCTCTTTGACGTTGGTCGCGTCCTTGGGGATCGCCAGCACGTCAAACCACAGGTTGCCGCCTTCTTTCGGAATCGCGTAGGCGATATTCACGCCCTTGCCCGCTTCGCTTGCGCGCGCCTTGGCCTGGAATACATCGCCGGAGAACCCGGCCGCCACGCAGATGTTGCCGTTGGCCAGGTCGGAGATGTATTTGGAAGAATGGAAGTAGGTCACATAGGGCCGCACTTTCAGCAGTTTCGCTTCGGCCTTCTTGTAGTCTTCGGGGTTCTCACTGTTGGGGTTCAGGCCCATGTAGTTGAGCACCGCCGGCAGCATTTCATCTGCCGAGTCCATGAAGGACACGCCGCACTTCGCCAGCTTCTTCATGTTTTCCGGCTCGAACAGCACGGCCCAGGAGTCGATCTTGTCGACGCCCAGCACTTCTTTGACTTTATCGACGTTGTAACCGATGCCGTTGGTGCCCCACAGGTACGGCACGGCGTATTGGTTGCCCGGGTCGTTCTTTTCCAGACGCTTGAGCAGCGCCGGGTCGAGGTTGGCGTAGTGGGTCAGCAACGACTTGTCGAGCTTCTGGAACGCCCCGGCCTTGATCTGTTTGCCGAGGAAGTGATTGGACGGCACCACCACGTCGTAACCGGTACGCCCGGCCAGCAACTTGCCTTCCAGGGTTTCGTTGGAATCAAACACGTCATACACCGGCTTGATACCGGAGGCCTTTTCAAAGTTGGCCAGGGTGTCGGGGCCGATGTAGTCCGACCAGTTATAAACATGCACAGTCGATGCGGCCTGCACGCTGATGGCCAGCGTGACACCTGCACCTACCAGCAAGGCTTGGCGAAATAAAGAAAATGGCAAGTGGAGGTCCTCTTAAATAGTTGGGCCCAAAGTTGTTGCCCGGCAACAAAACCGGCGCGCAACTTACCCTCGATAAACCGATCCGGCAAAACTTTATGTCATTTAATGTGTGGGAGGGGGCTTGCTCCCGATGGCGGCGTACCATCCGAGAACATCGGCGACTGACACTCCGCCTTCGCGAGCAAGCCCGCTCCCACAGGTTTTAAGGCTTATTTGCCCGATTTGATTTTAGTCCAGCTGCGTGTCATTTCACGCTGCGTCGTCGCCGGCAAGTCGGCAATGGCATACAGCTTGGCTTGCACATCCGCTGGCGGGTAGATGCCTGGGTCGCTGGTGATGTCTTTGTCGACCAATGCGGTGGCTTTCTCGTTACCGTTCGGGAAACGCACGCTGTTGGTGATCGCCGCCATGACTTTCGGCTCGAGCAGATAGTTCATGAACTTGTAGGCGGCTTCAAGGTTTTCGGCATCTTTAGGGATGGCGACCATGTCATAGAAACTACCGGCGCCTTCCTTCGGAATGTCATACGCCACTTTGACCTTGCCACCGGCTTCAGCCGCGCGGGACTTGGCCTGCTGGATGTCACCCGAGTAACCCACGGCCACGCAGATGTTGCCGTTGGCCAGGTCGGAGATGTACTTGGAGGAGTGGAAGTAGCCGATCGAAGGACGGATTTTCAGGAACAGGTCTTCGGCTTGCTTGAGGTCAGCCTTCTTCTGGCTGTCGGTCGGCAGGCCCAGGTAATGCAGCGCGATCGGCAACATTTCGGTTGGCGAATCGAGGAAGCTCACGCCGCAGCTCTTGAGCTTGGCGATGTTTTCCGGCTTGAGCAGGATGTCCCACGAATCGATCTTGTCGATGCCCAGTGCGGCCTTGACCTTCTCCGGGTTGTAACCGATGCCGATCGAACCCCACATGTACGGGAACGCGTGCTTGTTGTCCGGGTCGCTGACCGACACGGCCTTGAGCAGGGACGTGTTCAGGTTTTCGTAGTTGGACAGCTTGGACTTGTCCAGCTCCTGGTAGACGCCGGCCTTGATCTGCTTGGCGAGGAAGTTGTTCGACGGTACGACGATGTCGTAACCGGACTTGCCTGCCAGCAACTTCGCTTCGAGGGTCTCGTTGCTGTCGAATACGTCGTACACCACTTTAATGCCCGACTCTTTTTCAAAGTTGGCGATGGTGTCCGGAGCGATATAGTCGGACCAGTTGTAGACGTGCAGCACTTTATCGTCTGCCTGGGCCGCGCCCGCCATTGCGCCCATCAGGGACAACGCGAGGAGGGTCTTGCCAGCGTTCTTCAAACCTAATGCCTTCATTTGGTGATGCTCCGATTTTCTTTTTTGGACCGCAACATACTTCATCGATCTACAGCTGTTTGGCAGCCCGTCGAAGGGCAGCAAAACAGGACAACAGTCTGGCAAGTTAGGGGGCCGGCTTTCAACTAACCCCCACATTTATAACTGCCCGAACGCAGCGCCCAAGAGCCACTGCGTTCTGAGCCTAGCACTTAGCCCTGCAATGCCGCCAAAGTCAGGTCCAGGCAATGACGAGCCTTGGTCACCAACTCGTCAATTTCGGTCTTGCTGATCACCAGCGGCGGCGAAATGATCATGGTGTCACCCACGGCGCGCATGATCAGGCCATTCTCGAAGCAGAAGGTTCGGCAAATCATGCCAACGCCACGGCCTTCGTAACGCTTGCGCGTCGCTTTGTCCTGAACCAGTTCAATTGCACCGAGCATGCCAACACCGCGCACTTCACCCACCAATGGATGATCAGCCAGCTCCCTCAGACGTTTCTGCAAATAGGGTGCCGTTTCGTCATGCACACGCTTAATAATTTGCTCATCGCGCATGATGCGGATGTTTTCCAGGGCCACCGCCGCTGCCACCGGGTGACCGGAGTAGGTGAAGCCGTGGTTGAAATCGCCGCCTTCATTCAGCACCGCAACCACCTCGTCGCGCACGATCAGGCCACCCATCGGGATGTAACCCGAGGTCAGGCCCTTGGCGATGGTCATCATGTCGGGCTTGAGGTCGTAGAAATCGCTGCCGAACCACTCGCCGGTACGGCCGAAACCGCAGATCACCTCATCGGCGACAAACAGGATGTCGTACTTGGCGAGGATTTCCTTGATGCGCGGCCAGTAGCTGTCAGGCGGCACGATCACGCCACCGGCGCCCTGGATCGGCTCGGCAATAAAGGCACCGACGTTGTCCACGCCCAGTTCCAGGATCTTCTCTTCGAGCTGGTTGGCGGCCCACACACCGAACTCTTCGGGGCTCATGTCGCCGCCTTCGCCAAACCAGTAAGGCTGGGCGATGTGGACGATACCCGGGATCGGCAAGTCGCCCTGCTCATGCATATAGGTCATGCCGCCGAGGCTGGCGCCAGCCACGGTGGAGCCGTGGTAGCCATTCTTGCGGCTGATGATGATTTTCTTGTTCGGCTGGCCCTTGATCGCCCAGTAGTGGCGGACCATGCGCAGCATGGTGTCGTTGCCTTCGGAGCCGGAGCCGGTGAAGAACACGTGGTTCATGCCGGCCGGTGCGACGTCGGAGATCGCCTTGGCCAGTTCCAGCACCGGCGGGTGGGCGGTCTGGAAGAACAGGTTGTAGTACGGCAGTTCTTTCATCTGCTTGGCGGCGGCATCAGCCAGTTCATCGCGACCGTAACCGATCGCCACGCACCACAGGCCGGCCATGCCGTCGAGGATCTTGTTGCCTTCGCTGTCCCACAGGTAAACGCCGCGGGCTTTAGTGATGATCCGCGGGCCTTTCTCTTTCAACTGCTTGAAGTCGCTGAACGGCGCCAGGTGGTGATCATTGCTCAAGGCTTGCCATTCACGGGTTTGCGGGTTGTTGCTGGACATACCAATCTCCTAGACTTTTCGGTGAAGGGCGCACCGTTTAAAGGGCGCGCCCGGCGCATCAGACGGCGAAGAGCAGAAATTCCCGCTCCCAAGAACTGATCACGCGCTTGAAGTTTTCATGCTCGGCCCGCTTGACCGCGACGTAGCCAGTGATGAATTTGTGACCCAGGTATTTCTCGACGGTCTTGCTGTTTTCCATGCGTTCCAGGGCGTCTTCGATGGTCAACGGCAGGCGCAGGTTGCGCCGTTCGTAACCACGGCCGACGACCGGCGCGCTCGGGTTATGCCCTTCGACCATGCCGATGTAGCCGCACAACAGGCTGGCGGCAATCGCCAGGTACGGGTTGGCGTCAGCGCCCGGCAGGCGGTTTTCCACACGACGGTTCTGCGGGCCGGCATCCGGTACGCGCAGGCCGACGGTGCGGTTTTCTTCGCCCCACTCCACGTTCACCGGCGCGGAGGTGTCCGGCAGGAAGCGGCGGAACGAGTTCACGTTGGGGGCGAACAGCGGCAGCAATTCGGGGATGAATTTCTGCAGGCCGCCAATGTGGTTGAGGAACAGCTGGCTCATGGTCCCGTCTTCATTGGAGAAGACGTTCTTGCCGGTGGCGATGTCGATGATGCTCTGGTGCAGGTGCATCGCGCTGCCGGGCTCGCCGGTCATCGGCTTGGCCATGAAGGTGGCGGCCACGTTGTGCTTGAGCGCGGCTTCACGCATGGTGCGCTTGAACACCAGGATCTGGTCGGCCAGGGACAGGGCGTCGCCGTGACGGAAGTTGATTTCCATCTGCGCCGTGCCGTCCTCGTGGATCAGGGTGTCGAGGTCCAGCTCCTGCAGTTCGCACCAGTCGTAGACATCTTCGAACAGCGGGTCGAATTCGTTGGCCGCTTCTATAGAGAAGGACTGCCGGCCGGTTTCCGGACGCCCGGAACGGCCAATCGGCGGTTGCAGCGGGAAGTCCGGGTCTTCGCAGCGTTTGGTCAGGTAGAACTCCATCTCCGGCGCCACGATGGGCTGCCAGCCTTTGTCGGCGTAGAGCTTGAGGACTTTCTTGAGCACGTTGCGCGGCGACAGCTCGATCGGGTTGCCTTGCTTGTCGTAGGTGTCGTGGATCACCTGGGCGGTAGGCTCGATGGCCCACGGCACCAGGAACACCGCGTTCTGGTCGGGGCGGCAGATCATGTCGATGTCGGCCGGGTCGAGCAATTCGTAATAGATGTCGTCTTCGACATAGTCGCCGGTCACGGTCTGCAACAGAACGCTCTCGGGCAGGCGCATGCCTTTCTCGGCGATGAACTTGTTGGTCGGCGAGATCTTGCCCCGGGTTATGCCGGTGAGGTCGCCAATCATGCATTCGACTTCTGTGATCTTGTGGTCTTTCAACCAATCGGTGAGCTGGTCGAGGTTGTTACTCATAAATGCCTCTGGGCTGGGTTTCCTGACGTCCATTAAAAGTCAGGCTTTGGTTGACGCATCGGCGTCGCTGGTTCATCAGAGTGGGAGCTTAACCGCCATTTGGGGTGCCGTTGCACTCCTTAAGCAAAAGGCTTGCCTCCCGTGCAGGATAATGAGCGGCAACCGCAAAAAAGGCAGGACCGGCGTCATGGAAAGGGCGGGTATAAAAAAATGAACGGGGAACGCGAACAGCATCCTGGCCGTCAAGAATAATGACCGGATCGAGGGGATTTATCGGGGATTGAATAGTCAATGGAAATGCGCGTTCGCAACATTCAAGATAGCTATGAAAAGCATGCAGACCGACCTGTTTCGAGCAGGTGGTGATGCCGATTATCGGCAGGCCAGACATGAAGCACCCCGGTATTATTGCTGTTATGGGTTTTAATCGAGCTTAGCCTTGTTCATTTTTTTACACAACACCCCCGTAAAAAATACAACACGGCCCGCTCAAGCCTGCTAGTCCCGAACCGGTCAAACCGACAAAACCGCCCCAAAAAGCCCCAAAAAAGCCCACTAGGCGCTTTTTTGGGGCAAAAAAGGCCTCGCTTGACTTCGGCATGCGGTTCGGGTTGACTGAAACCAGAAAAGATCAATGATTGATATTTTTAACAACAAAGGTGTTGCATCATGTCGGTACCCCCGCGTGCCGTTCAGCTTAACGAAGCGAACGCGTTCCTTAAGGATCATCCTGAGGTTCTGTACGTAGACCTTCTAATTGCGGATATGAATGGTGTGGTGCGCGGTAAGCGCATCGAACGCACCAGCCTCCACAAGGTTTACGAGAAAGGCATTAACCTGCCTGCCTCTTTATTTGCCCTGGATATCAACGGCTCAACGGTGGAAAGCACCGGCCTGGGTCTGGACATCGGTGATGCTGACCGAATCTGTTATCCAATCCCCGACACCCTGTGCAATGAACCTTGGCAAAAGCGCCCCACCGCGCAACTGCTGATGACCATGCACGAAATTGAAGGTGAACCTTTCTTCGCCGATCCGCGCGAAGTGCTCCGACAAGTTGTGAGCAAATTCGACGAACTCGGTCTGACCATCTGCGCTGCCTTCGAGCTTGAGTTCTACCTGATCGACCAGGAGAACGTGAACGGCCGCCCACAACCGCCCCGCTCGCCAATCTCCGGCAAACGTCCGCACTCGACACAGGTCTACCTGATCGACGACCTCGACGAATATGTCGACTGCCTCCAGGACATCCTGGAAGGTGCCAAAGAGCAAGGCATCCCGGCTGACGCCATCGTCAAGGAAAGTGCCCCGGCGCAGTTCGAAGTGAACCTGCACCACGTGGCCGACCCGATCAAGGCCTGCGACTACGCGGTACTGCTCAAGCGCCTGATCAAGAACATCGCCTACGACCATGAGATGGACACCACCTTCATGGCCAAGCCTTACCCAGGCCAGGCAGGCAACGGTTTGCACGTACACATTTCGATCCTGGACAAGGACGGCAAGAATATTTTTGCCAGCGAGGATCCCGAGCAGAACGCCGCATTGCGTCACGCGATCGGCGGTGTGCTGGAGACCCTACCCGCCCAAATGGCGTTCCTGTGCCCTAACGTCAACTCCTACCGTCGTTTCGGCGCACAGTTCTACGTGCCGAACTCGCCGTGCTGGGGCCTGGACAACCGCACCGTCGCCATCCGCGTACCGACCGGCGCGGCTGACTCCGTGCGTATCGAACACCGCGTAGCCGGTGCCGATGCCAACCCCTACCTGCTGATGGCTTCGGTCCTGGCGGGCATCCACCACGGTCTGACCAACAAGATCGAACCGGGTGCGCCAGTGGAAGGCAACAGCTACGAGCAGAACGAACAAAGCCTGCCGAACAACCTGCGCGATGCCCTGCGCGAGTTGGACGACAGCGAGGTGATGGCCAAGTACATCGATCCTAAATACATCGATATCTTCGTCGCCTGTAAGGAAAGTGAGCTGGAAGAGTTCGAACACTCCATCTCCGACCTTGAGTACAACTGGTACCTGCATACCGTGTAAGCGGTGGTTGCAGTAAAAAGAGCGCCGCAGACCTTATGGCCTGCGGCGCTTTTTTTGTGGCGAGGGCGCTTGCTCCCGCTGGGCTGCGAAGCGGCCCCAACAAGATCACCGAGTCCTTTCAGGCAGAACGGGGTGGCCTGCTTTAGGGCTGCTGCGCAGCCCAGCGGGAGCAAGCTCCCTCGCCACAAGGTGTGGATCGCCTTCAAGCTCTGCGTACAATGCCCGCTGCCTTGTAGGAGACTTCCATGACCACCCGCCCCGCCGCCCCTCGCAAACCCCGCGCCCGCAGCCAGGCCCGGATCGACGCGATCCTCGACGCCGCCCGCACGTTGCTGGCGTCCGAAGGCGTGGCCGGTTTGTCGATCTACAGCGTGGCCGAGCGCGCACAGATTCCGCCGTCGTCGGTGTATCACTTCTTCGCCAGTGTGCCAGCACTGCTGGAAGCGTTGACCGCTGACGTCCATGCGGCATTCCGCGCCGCAATCCAGGCGCCCATCGAGCATGATTCACTCAAGTATTGGCGCGACCTGTCTTACATCGTCGAACAGCGCATGCTCACCATCTACAGCAACGACGCCGCCGCCCGCCAGCTGATCCTAACCCAGCACGGGCTGACCGAAGTGAATCAGGCGGACCGCCAGCACGATCTGGAGTTGGGTGACTTGATGCTGGCCGTATTCAACCGGCACTTTGAAGTGCCGACCCTGCCCACCGATGTGGACGTGTTCGCGCTGGCACTGGAATTGAGTGATCGCGTGTATGCGCGTTCGGTGCATCAGCATGGGCTGATCACGCCGCGTATGGCGGAGGAAGGCATGCGGGTGTTCGATGCGTATGTGGGGCTTTATTTGCCGGCATATTTGCCCAAGCGCGGCGTCACTGTCTGATGGATGTGTCGCCTGGCAGGGCCTCATCGGGAGCAAGCTCCCGATAGCGGCCTCAAGCGATCACAACTTGGCGATCGACACCTCAGTGGATTTGACGAAAGCAATCACCTCGCTGCCGATCACCAGCTCCAGCTCCTTGACCGAACGGGTGGTGATTACTGACGTCACGATGCCGGACGCGGTCTGCACGTCGATTTCCGAGAGCACGTCGCCTTCGACGATTTCCTTGATGGTGCCTTTGAACTGGTTACGCACGTTGATGGCTTTAATAGTCATGTCGTTTTTCCTTCAGGGGACAAGTGAGTTATTGCGCCCAACGCAATTGCGTAGGCAGCGGTGAAACAGGTTCGGGTTCCGGCGGGCTACCGGGCAGCGACAGCACACGGTTGAGCACTTGTGTTTCCAACGCGGCCAGGCGATGCGAGCCTCGGACGCGTGGACGCGGCAGGTCGACGATCAGGTCGAGGCCGATTTCGCCGTCTTCGATCAGGATCACCCGGTCGGCAATGGCCACGGCTTCGCTGACGTCGTGGGTTACCAGCAACACGGTGAAACCGTGCTTCTGCCAGAGGTTTTCGATCAGTTGCTGCATCTCGATGCGAGTCAACGCATCCAGCGCGCCCAACGGCTCATCGAGCAACAGCGCGACGCAGATGCCGATCTTGATCAGGGTGGCGCGGTCCAGCGCGGGTTCTTCTTCGGTGTGTTTGGTCGGCTGTGGGCGAAACAGCATGTAGATCAGCGCCAGGCTCATCAGCCC
>NZ_JAKNRV010000128.1:0-13590 GCF_023072625.1 Pseudomonas emilianonis | reverse complement strand
CTGATGCGCCAGGCCTTGGCCGTGCATCTGGGCGGGCGGCCGCTGGTCAGTCGCGAGTTGTTTCGAAAGCCCTGACAACCCCGTGTATGCTGTGCAGCGTTTCTTTCCCTTTTCAGGAGCGCTTCCGTGACCACCAGCAATCGCATTCTTCTCGGCGTCAACATCGACCACGTCGCCACGCTGCGCCAGGCCCGGGGCACCCGTTACCCGGACCCGGTCAAAGCCGCGCTGGACGCCGAAGAAGCGGGCGCCGACGGCATCACCGTACACCTGCGCGAAGACCGCCGGCACATCCAGGAGCGCGACGTGCTGCTGCTCAAGGACGTGCTGCAAACCCGTATGAACTTCGAAATGGGCGTCACCGAAGAAATGATGGCGTTCGCCGAGCGCATCCGCCCGGCGCATATCTGCCTGGTGCCGGAGACCCGTCAGGAACTGACCACCGAAGGCGGCCTCGACGTGGCCGGCCAGGAAGCACGCATCAAGGCCGCAGTGGAGCGCCTGTCGCAGATCGGCAGCGAAGTCTCGCTGTTTATCGACGCCGATGAACGCCAGATCGAAGCCTCGCACCGCGTTGGCGCGCCGGCCATCGAATTGCACACCGGGCGTTATGCCGATGCGACCACGCCGACCGAAGTCGCCGATGAGCTGCAACGCATCATTGAAGGCGTGAACTGCGGTCTCAACCACGGCCTGATCGTCAACGCCGGCCACGGCCTGCACTACCACAACGTCGAAGCCGTGGCGGCGATCAAGGGCATCAACGAACTGAACATCGGCCATGCGCTGGTGGCGCACGCGCTGTTCGTTGGTTTCAAAGGCGCGGTCGCCGAGATGAAGGCCCTGATCCTGGCCGCTGCCAAAGCCTGAGCAAACACCCTCTAGAAAACACTGAAGCTCAAAATGTGGGAGGGGGCTTGCTCCCGATGGCGGTGGATCAGCTACACATAAGCTGACTGACCCACCGCCATCGGGAGCAAGCCCCCTCCCACATTGTCCTCGGTGTTTTCGGCATGCGGCAATGCGAAGCCTTACTGTTTAGCCGTCGCAGGTGTATCGTATCTGCCCTTTGCGGGCTCCTGGTCTGCGGCAGATACGTGAGGTTGTTGTGTCCCGATCCTTTTCCCGTCGACAAATCCTGGGTGGTCTTGCTGGCCTGGCCGTAGTGGGTGTCGGTGCCGGTGGTGGCTACCGCTACTGGCTGGGCAAGGTCGCCGAGGCCGAGGCGGGACACGACTACGAACTGATCGCCGCGCCCCTCGATGTGGAACTGGTACCGGGGCACACAACCCAAGCCTGGGCGTTCGGCCCGTCGGCTCCCGGCACCGAGCTGCGCGTGCGCCAGGGCGAATGGCTGCGGGTGCGTTTCATCAACCACCTGCCGGTCGCCACCACCATCCACTGGCATGGCATCCGCCTGCCGCTGGAAATGGACGGTGTGCCCTATGTCTCGCAATTGCCGGTGTTGCCCGGTGAATACTTCGACTACAAGTTCCGCGTGCCCGACGCCGGCAGCTATTGGTATCACCCTCACGTGAACAGCAGCGAAGAACTCGGCCGTGGCCTGGTCGGCCCGCTGATCGTCGAAGAGCGCGAGCCCACCGGTTTCAAGCACGAACGCACCCTCAGCCTGAAAAGCTGGCACGTCGACGAAGAGGGCGCCTTTGTCGCGTTCAGCGTGCCCCGTGAAGCGGCGCGTGGCGGCACGGCCGGGCGCTTGTCGACGATCAATGGCGTGGCCCAGGCGGTGATCGATTTACCCGCTGGGCAGATCACCCGCGTGCGCCTGCTCAACCTCGACAACACGCTGACCTATCGCCTCAATATTCCCGACGTCGACGCGCAGATCTATGCGCTGGACGGTAACCCCATCGAGCCGCGCCCCCTGGGCAAGGAATACTGGCTCGGTCCGGGCATGCGTATCTGCCTGGCGATCAAGGCGCCGCCGGCGGGCGAAGAACTGTCGATCCGCAACGGCCCGGTGCGCCTGGGTACGTTCCGCTCGGTGGCCAACGCCGACGCGCCGACTGAATGGCCGCCTGCGCTGCCCGCCAACCCGATCAGCGAGCCGGACCTGGCCAACGCCGAGAAACTCAACTTCAATTTCGAATGGGTCGGCTCGGTGTCGGTCAACGTCGATAACGGCAAGCCGCCGAGCCTGTGGCAGATCAACGGCCAGGCCTGGGACATCACCGACAAGGCCTGCGCCGATCGCCCGATTGCCAAGCTGGAGAAGGGCAAGAGCTACATTTTTGAACTGAAAAACATGACCCAGTACCAACACCCGATCCACCTGCACGGCATGAGCTTCAAGGTGATCGCCTCGAACCGCCACACGGTGATTCCGTACTTCACCGACACCTACCTGCTGGGCAAGAACGAACGCGCCCGCGTGGCGCTGGTGGCGGATAACCCGGGGGTGTGGATGTTCCACTGCCATGTGATCGACCATATGGAAACCGGCCTGATGGCCGCTATCGAGGTGGCATGATGCGCCAGTTTCGCCCCACGGCGATTATCGACCGCAGCCGCGACCAGGACTTCATGCGCGAAGCCCTGGCACTGGCGGCGCAGGGTGCGGCGTTGGGCGAAGTGCCGGTGGGCGCGGTGCTGGTGCAGGACGGTGTCATCATCGGCCGTGGCTTCAATTGCCCGATCAGCGGCAACGACCCCAGCGCCCATGCCGAAATGGTCGCCATCCGCGCCGCCGCCCAGGCGCTGAGCAACTATCGCCTGCCCGGCAGCACGCTGTATGTGACGCTGGAACCGTGCAGCATGTGCGCGGGCCTGATCGTGCATTCGCGCATCGCGCGGGTGGTGTACGGCGCGCTGGAGCCGAAGGCGGGGATTGTGCAAAGCCAGGGGCAGTTTTTTACCCAGGGGTTTCTCAACCATCGGGTGTTGTATGAAGGCGGGGTGCTGGCCGAGGAATGCGGGACGGTGTTGAGTGAGTTCTTCAAGGCCCGCCGGGCTAAGCCCCCACTCTAAAGAACACTGATGAGCAAATGTGGGAGGGGCGGTGCGACGATTCGACTTGCCCCCGATAGCAGTGTGTCAGTCAGCTTATCTATTGCTGACCCACCGCCATCGGGGGCAAGCCCCCTCCCACATTCTGATCTCCATTTTTTCATGGGGATCGCGGGTTACTTCTTAGCGATGATCACCGCCCGCATCGGCGCCGGCAGCCCTTCAATCGTCTTGCTGTGATCCTCTGGATCGAGGAAGTCGCTGAGGGACTGAAACTTCATCCACTCCGTCCCCCGCTGTTCCTCCACCGTGGTCACACTCACATCCACGCACCTCACGTCGCTGAACCCGGCCCGGCGCAGCCAGAGCATCAACGCCGGCACCGACGGTAGGAACCACACGTTGCGCATCTGCGCGTAGCGGTCTTCCGGCACCAGCACCTGTTGCTGATCGCCTTCGATCACCAGCGTTTCCAGCACCAGTTCACCGCCTTTGACCAGGCAGTCTTTCAGCGCCAGCAAATGCTCGATCGGTGAGCGACGGTGGTAGAACACGCCCATGGAAAACACAGTGTCGAAGCCTTCCAGGTTCGCCGGCAAGTCCTCGAACGGAAACGGCAGGTGCCAGGCGTTCGGTGCCGACAGGTAGCGCTGTACCGCCTGGAACTGGCAGAAGAACAACCAGTTCGGGTCCACGCCGATCACGCTGTCGGCACCGGCGCCGAGCATGCGCCACATGTAATAGCCGTTGCCGCAGCCGACATCGAGAATGCGTTTACCGTTCAGGTCCAGGTGCGGCGCGACCCGCGACCACTTCCAGTCCGAACGCCATTCGGTATCCACATGCACGCCGAACAGGTGGAACGGGCCTTTGCGCCACGGGCTCAGGCCCATCAGCGCGGTATGCATTTGCGCGCGGGTGGCGTCGTCGCAAACGGTGTCGAGGGTCAGGCCATTGAGCAAATCGACTTCGCTGGGCTGGATTTTCGGCAGTGCATCCAGCGCACTCTGCCAGCGCTCCAGGTCGCCATGCCCCTTTTCCATCTTGCTATCGAGTTGCGCTTGCAGGCCCTGGGCCCATACGGCCAGGGGAGTGCCGACCAAGTGGCGGGCGAGGGGGGACAGATCAATCATGGCAAGGCAATCAACGAGGCAAAGTTAAGACACTGGAACCACGGCACGACGGTCGAGAACCCGGCCGCCAGCAGGCGTTCGCGGTGTTCTTCGAGGCTGTCGGGCTTCATGACGTTTTCGATGGCGCTGCGCTTCTGGGCGATTTCCAGCTCGCTGTAGCCGTTGGCGCGTTTGAACGCGACATGCAGATCGGTGAGCAGCGCGTGTTCTTGCGCATCATTGAAACGCAGCTTCTCCGAGAGGATCAACGCACCGCCCGGCAACAGCGCTTGGCGGATGCGCCCGAGCAACGCCAGGCGCTGATCGGGAGCGATGAATTGCAGGGTGAAGTTCAGCGCCACCACCGAGGCCGGCTGGAACTGCAGCGCGAGGATATCGCCCTCGATCACCTGAACCGGCAGCAACTCCTGGAACATCGAGTCCTGGCCATTGAGGTACTCGCGGCAGCGCTCGACCATCGCCGCCGAGTTATCCACCGCGATGACGTGGCACCCGTCGGTGCGCACGTGGCGGCGCAACGCCTGGGTAACCGCGCCGAGGGACGAACCCAGGTCGTACAGTGCACTGTTGGGCTGGGCAAACTGCGCGGCGAGCACGCCGAGGTTTTCGACGATGGTCGGGTAACCGGGCACCGAGCGCTTGATCATGTCCGGGAACACCCGCACCACGTCCTCGTTAAAGGCGAAGTCCGGCACCTGGGGCAGGGGCTGGGCGAATAGGCGATCGGGTTCTTTGCTCACGGTTGTTCCAGCGACGAGGGGGAAAGGCCGGCATTTTAGCCAAGTTGCTCCGCAGATGCGCGGGTTGTCTGATGGAACGCCGAGGCGGTGATACCCCACTGGCCGAGCCAGTAAGTGCTGATCAGCAGGTACGGCGCCGCATCGAAGCTCAGCACAAACCGGTTGATACCGATCAGCGTGTCGGAAACCACAAACGATACGGCACCCGCCGCCGCCAGCAGCGCCGAGCGCTTGGGCACCGCGCTGCCCAGTCGCGCCAGCGCCCGCCAGAGCATCGCGCTGATCACCAGCGCGTAAACCACCACCGGAATCAGCAGTTCGCCCAGCCCATGGGAAATCAGGATGCTCAGCAGCATCGCCCCGACGCCCAGCGCCAGCACCAACGGCAGCCACGCCAAGCGTCGGCAGTCGCTGAAATAGGCTTTGAGGTACGCCAGGTGCGCGCACAGAAACGCGCCCAGGCCAAAGATAAACAAGTCGCCCGGCCATGCCAGCAGCACATCGCCGACCAGGGAAAAAATCAGCCCCAGGCTGATCCAGCGTCGATAGTCGCTCGGAGGCGCATCATGCAGCCAGCCCAGCAGCGCCAGAACCGGCAACGGTTTGACCAGCAGGCACAGTAACGCCGCATGGACGGTCAGGCCGTAGATAAAGGTGCCGGCGCCCATCAACGCAAGAATCAGCCATGGCATATCAGTTCACCGTGATGGCGCAGTCGAATGTCTCGGCCGGTTCGGCTTCCGGTTCCCAGGGTTGCAGGGAGGTCAGGCGCAAGCGGCCCTGGCCGGCGGCAAAGGCCTGGAAGCGCCAGGTGGATTGACCACCGCCGCCGATCACGCCGGATTCTGTGCTGCTGTAGACCTCGGGGCTCAGTGCGCGCAGCACGCCGCCGGCGGAATCCTGGATGGCCCAGCGGTAGCCGGTGGTGGGGTTGCTTGGCAGGGTCAGGATCAGGTTTTGTCCGGTTTTGAGTTGGAGCGGGCAGGTGCTCTGTTTTTCCACGCTGACGTTTTGCTGTGGGGCACTGGCGCACGCGGCCAGCAGGGCAAGGCTCAAGGGGAGAAGCAGGCGGGCAGCGGTCATGGGGGCTCCGTTGATGTGCGACGAAGGGCGAGCATAACCGAAGATGAGGCAGGGTGTGGCAAGCGGGCGGTGGCGGACTGCTTCTGTGGCGAGGGAGCTTGCTCCCGCTGGGCTGCGAAGCAGCCCCAAGGAGGTCACCGAGTTTATTCAGGCAAAACTCGGTGACTGGCTTTCAGGGCCGCTGCGCAGCCCAGCGGGAGCAAGCTCCCTCGCCACAGGGGAGAGGTAAAATCAGAAGAGCACCTTCGCCACATCCGTAAAACGCTTGGCGAAATGCACGGTCATCCCTTCCTTCAGATACTCCGGCAGTTCTTCAAAGCTGCCGCGATTCGGCTCGGGCAAGATCAGTTCGTGAATCTTCTGACGCCGCGCCGCGATCACCTTCTCACGCACCCCGCCAATCGGCAGTACATGCCCGGTCAGCGTCAGCTCGCCGGTCATGGCTACGCCTTTCTTCGGTGGCTGGTTGCGCGCCAGCGACAACAGCGCACTGGCCATGGTCACGCCAGCGCTCGGGCCGTCTTTCGGCGTGGCGCCTTCGGGTACGTGCATGTGGACGAAGGCTTCATCGAAGAACTTCGGATCACCGCCAAACGACTTCAGATTGGAGCTGATGTAGCTGTAGGCGATTTCAGCGGATTCTTTCATCACATCACCCAGTTGCCCGGTGAGCTTGAAGCCGCGGTTGAGCGTGTGGATGCGGGTCGCCTCGATCGGCAAGGTTGCGCCGCCCATGCTGGTCCAGGCCAACCCGGTGATCACGCCGGTGCCGGACAGCACTTGTTCGTTGCGGAACACCGGTATACCGAGGGAGCTTTCCAGGTCCTTGGTGCCGATCTTGATCACCGCGTCCGGCTCATCCAGCAGCTTGACCACCGCCTTGCGCACCAGCTTGCCCAGTTGTTTCTCCAACTGGCGTACCCCGGCTTCGCGGGCATAGCCGTCGATCAAGGCGCGCAGGGCGCCGTCGCTGATGGTCAGGCTGTTTTTCGACACGCCGGCTTTTTCCAACTGCTTTGGCCACAGGTGGCGTTTGGCGATGGCGACTTTCTCTTCGGTGATATAGCCCGACAGGCGAATCACTTCCATGCGGTCCAGCAAGGGGCCGGGGATCGAGTCCAGGGTGTTGGCGGTGCACACGAACAGCACTTTCGACAGGTCCAGGCGCAGGTCCAGGTAGTGGTCGAGGAATTCGACGTTCTGTTCCGGGTCGAGGGTTTCCAGCAGCGCCGAAGCCGGGTCGCCCTGGAAGCTCTGACCCATCTTGTCGATCTCGTCGAGCATGATCACCGGGTTCATCACTTCCACATCTTTGAGCGCCTGCACCAGCTTGCCGGGCATGGCGCCGATGTAGGTGCGGCGATGGCCCTTGATCTCGGCCTCGTCGCGCATGCCGCCGACGCTGAAGCGATAGAACGGCCGCCCGAGGGATTCGGCAATCGATTTGCCCACGCTGGTCTTGCCCACACCCGGCGGCCCGACCAGCAGCACGATGGAGCCGGCGACTTCGCCTTTATAAGCGCCCACCGCGAGGAATTCGAGGATGCGACTCTTGATGTCGTCCAGGCCGGCGTGGTGTTTGTCCAGGACCTTGCGCGCATGTTTCAGGTCGAGCTTGTCCTTGCCGTACACGCCCCACGGCACTGAAGTCGCCCAGTCCAGGTAGTTGCGCGTCACTGCGTATTCCGGCGAGCCGGTTTCGAGGATCGACAGTTTGTTCAGTTCTTCATCGATGCGTTTCTGCGCCTGCGCCGGCAGCACTTTGCCTTCCAGGCGCTGTTCGAACTGCTCGACGTCGGCGCTGCGGTCGTCCTTGGTCAAGCCCAGTTCCTGCTGGATGACCTTGAGCTGTTCCTTGAGGAAGAATTCGCGCTGGTGCTCGCCGATCTTGCGGTTCACCTCGGCGGAGAGTTCTTTTTGCAAACGCGCGACTTCGACTTCCTTGCGCAGCATCGGCAGCACTTTTTCCATGCGCTTGAGCATGGGCACGCAGTCCAGCACTTCCTGCAGCTCAGTACCGGTCGCCGACGTGAGCGCGGCGGCGAAGTCGGTCAGCGGCGATGGGTCGTTGGGGCTGAAGCGGTTGAGGTAGTTCTTCAGCTCTTCGCTGTACAGCGGGTTGAGCGGCAGCAGTTCCTTGATCGCATTGATCAGCGCCATGCCGTAGGCCTTGACCTCGTCGGTCGGCTCGGTCGGCTGGTGCGGGTATTCGACTTCCACCAGGTACGGTGGGCGGTGGTGCTTGAGCCAGGTGCGAATCCGCACGCGGGTCAGGCCCTGGGCGACGAATTGCAGTTTGCCGTTTTCGCGACTGGCGTGGTGGACCTTCACCAGGGTGCCGTACAGCGGCAGCGCGGAGGTGTCGAAGTGCCGTGGGTCATCTGGCGGCGTGTCCATGAAGAACAGGGCCAGGGAGTGATGGTCGGATTTGCTCACCAGCTCCAGGGTTTCGGCCCACGGTTCTTCATTGACGATCACCGGCAATACTTGCGCCGGGAAGAACGGGCGATTGTGAATCGGGATGATGTAGACCTTGTCCGGCAGGTTTTGCCCAGGCAGGGCCAGGCCGGTATTGGACGAGTGACCCTCGGCGTTTTCAGGGTCGGCGTATTCGTTGGCGTCGAAATCAGGGATATCTTGCTGGTCGCTCATGGGGCACCTGCATAGGGAAGTATGCCAGTTAGATGGGGCGGGCCAGCGGTGGTTTCAATGGCGGGGGCTAGATAGCAACATATTGCATGAAATTACTGCAGAGCCCCGGTCAAGGTGGGAGGGGGCTTGCTCCCGATTGCGGCGTGACAGTCACCCCATACGTTGACTGATACACGGTTATCGGGAGCAAGCCCCCTCCCACAGGGTTAGCCGCATGCAGTCAGCTGATTTTGTGGAGGTAGGCGGGCAGGGGTTGTTCCGGCAATACCGACAACACCTTCAAGCGCTGCAACATCCGCTGCCGCGCCCGTTGCAGGTGCTCGCGCAGGTTCAACGCCGCCGCATCGAACGCGCCGTGCAGCAACAACTCCAGGATCAAGCGGTGTTCGGCGAGCATCGCCGGGTCGGCACCGATCCCCAGCAAGCGATAGAAAATCCGGCTGATGATCATCGGGCTCTGGCCCTGGCGGATCAGCGCGGCGATCTTGCGGTTTTGCAGGCCGGCCAGGCAGCGTTGGTGCAAATCCTCTTCGATCTGCTCGATGGCTTCCAGGCTGCACTGTGGGCTGTCCTGGGCGTCGAGCACGCGTTGCAACATGGCTTCGAGCAGCGCGCGGTCAAGGTTCGGCGCGCTCTGGCGCAGCGCTTCGGGCTCCAGGCAGGCGCGCAGTTCGTAGTCTTCGGTGACTTCCCGCGCCGTCAGCGGCCCTGCCAGCCATTGGGAGTAGGGCTCTTTTTCGACCAGGCCACGGTCGCGCAGGCGCATCAGTGCTTCACGCACCACCGCGCGGCTGACGCCGTAGTGGTCGGCGGCGGCTTGCTCATCCAGGCGGTAATGGCCGAAAGCGATGCAGGTGGACAGCGCCGCGCCGATCTCCTCGACGATCCGCTCGCCCAACGGCCGTGTATCCACCAGTTCGTCCTCGTCGTTCAGGCCCAGGTGCGCCGGGCTCAGGGGCAGGCGCAGCGGTTCCATGGCCACGCCCTCGGGGTTGATCAGGTAACCCCGCCCGTTGAAACGGCAGATCAACCCTTCGGCATGCAGCAGGTCCAGCGCCTTGCGTACCGGCACGCGGCTGGTGCCAAACAATTCGGCCAGCGGCGCTTCGAGCAGGACCAGCCCGTGGCGGGCGGTGCCGTTGACGATCGCGTCACGCAAAAGCTGGTGAATCATCGCGTAACGAGAGGCCGAGGCGGACACTGCTTTCATCGTGTTCTCTGGGGTAAAGAGGTCGGGTGTATGTAGGACGCAGCCAGGGATTCTCTCATAGATGTACCTGTCACTCCGCGCCACGTCGGCGGCACTTTTTTGGGGCCTTGAAGGTAGGGCTGTTACTTTTCTGCACCAAAATGTACTTATTAATAAAAGATACATTATTGGCCTGAAGGCGCGCTGCAGGGTCCGCGCCAGGTTTTTTTGCTTCCTACAAAAGCATCTATCCCGCCGCTCTGGTCGATAAAGCGCAATCACAGAAAAAGCCGTCGACACAGACTGGCACGAAAGCTGCCTTTATAAAATGTACATTTTATTAATATGTACGTTTTGTGAGGATCAGCCTGATGTCAGACGCCACTTCAATGGCCGAGGCTTTCGCCAGCGGCCGCAGCGACCCGGTGCACGCCCTCGACCACGCGAGTCGGTCGGCACCCCCGGCCGTCATCCACATCGCCCCAACGGGGGAAGACGCACGCCTGTTGCGGGCTGCGCTGTCCGTCGAATCCCAACTGACTCTCTAAGGAGACACCCCATGGCTAAAGACATCCTCTGTGCATTCGGCGTCGACGTTGACGCCGTCGCCGGCTGGCTCGGTTCCTACGGCGGCGAAGACTCGCCAGACGATATCTCCCGCGGCCTGTTCGCCGGTGAAATCGGCGCGCCGCGCCTGCTCAAACTGTTCGAGCGCTACGGCCTGCGCACCACTTGGTTTATCCCCGGCCACTCGATGGAAACCTTTCCCGCGCAGATGAAGGCGGTGGCCGACGCCGGTCACGAAATCGGCGTACACGGCTACAGCCACGAAAACCCGATTGCGATGACCGCCGAGCAGGAAGAAATCGTGCTCGACAAGTCCATCGAACTGATCACCCACGTGACCGGTAAACGTCCGACCGGCTACGTCGCACCGTGGTGGGAATTCAGCAAGGTCACCAACGAACTGCTGTTGAAAAAAGGCATCAAGTACGACCACAGCCTGATGCACAACGACTTCCACCCCTACTACGTGCGCAAGGGCGACAGCTGGACCAAAATCGACTACAGCCAGCACCCCGACACCTGGATGAAACCGCTGGTGCGCGGCGAAGAAACCGACCTGGTGGAGATCCCGGCCAACTGGTACCTCGACGACCTGCCGCCGATGATGTTCATCAAGAAAGCCCCCAACAGCCACGGCTTCGTCAACCCGCGTCACCTCGAAGAAATGTGGCGCGATCAGTTCGACTGGGTCTACCGCGAACACCAACACGCGGTGTTCACCATGACCATCCACCCCGACGTATCCGGCCGCCCGCAAGTGCTGCTGATGCTCGAACGCTTGATCGAACACATCCAGAGCCATGCCGGCGTGCGCTTCGTCACCTTCGACGAAATCGCCGATGACTTTATCCGCCGCCAACCGCGTACCTGACCCCATCCCACCCTCGAGGCGCGATCCATGTCCATCTACAACAAGCTTGACCTGACTGGCTGGAAACCCCGGCAACTGACGTCCCAGGAAGTGCGCTTCGCCACCTGGATCGCGTTTTTCGCCTGGGTGTTTGCGGTGTACGACTTCATCCTGTTCGGCACGTTGCTGCCGGAGATCGGCCTGCACTTCGGCTGGGGCGAGGTGGAACAAGCTGAAATCGCGACCTGGGTGGCGGTGGGTACGGCGGTGGTGGCATTTGCCATTGGCCCCGTCGTCGATAAGTTGGGGCGGCGCAAAGGCATTATCTTCACCGTGGCCGGTTCCGCGGTGTGCTCGGCGCTGACCGCGATCGGTGGTGCGTGGGGCAAGTCGCCGCTGATCCTGATCCGTTCGTTGGGCGGCCTGGGTTATGCCGAGGAAACCGTCAACGCCACGTATTTGAGCGAGCTGTATGGCGCCTCGCAAGATCCCCGACTGACCAAGCGCCGGGGGTTTATCTACAGCCTGGTGCAGGGCGGCTGGCCGGTCGGTGCGCTGATCGCGGCGGGGTTGACCGCGCTGTTGCTGCCGATCATCGGCTGGCAGGGCTGCTTCATTTTTGCCGCGATCCCGGCCGTGGTCATCGCGATTATGGCGCGCAAGCTCAAGGAGAGCCCGCAGTTCCAGATCCATCAGCGCATCAGCGCGCTGCGTAAAAGCGGCGCGGTGAGCGAAGCGCAAAACGTCGCCGCGACCTACGGCGTGGACTACGACGAGCACAGCAAAGCCGGCCTCAAAGCCGCCTTCCGTGGCCCGGCCCGCCGCGCCACCCTGGTGATCGGCGCCGCGCTGTTGCTCAACTGGGCAGCGATCCAGGTGTTCAGCGTGCTCGGCACGTCGGTGATCGTCAGCGTTCACCACATCTCGTTCGAGAACTCGCTGATCATCCTCGTGCTGTCGAACCTGGTGGGTTACTGCGGCTACCTCAGCCACGGCTGGATGGGCGACAAGATCGGCCGCCGCAACGTCATCGGCCTGGGCTGGATGCTCGGCGGGCTGTCGTTCGCCGGGATGCTGTTTGGCCCGAGCAACATGGCGATGGTGGTCGGGCTGTACAGCCTGGGCCTGTTTTTCCTGATCGGGCCGTACTCGGCGGCGCTGTTCTTTATCAGCGAAAGTTTCCCCACCAGCATCCGTGCCACCGGCGGCGCGATCATTCATGCCATGGGCCCGATTGGCGCGGTGGTCGCCGGTTTCGGCGCGACGCAAGTGTTGTCCGCCGGCAGCGACTGGCAGACCGCCGCCCTGTGGTTCGGCGCCTTGCCGTGCTTTTTATCCGGTGTGCTGATGTTTGCCGCACGCCATGTGCGTCCGGAAACCGTGCAGTAAGGAGTGTTTGATGAAGCGTAAAGTTGCCTTGATTACCGGTGCCGCCAGCGGCATCGGCCAAGCCCTCGCGGTGGCCTATGCGCGCAACGGCGTGGCGGTGGTGGGCGGGTATTACCCGGCCGATCCCCATGACCCGCGCACCACCGTGTCCCTGGTGGAACAGGCGGCTGGCGAATGTCTGATGCTGCCGCTGGACGTGGGCGATACCGCCTCGGTGGACGCCTTGGCCGCCCATGCCGTGCAGCATTTTGGCCGCCTGGACTATGCGGTGGCCAACGCCGGTCTGCTGCGCCGTGCGCCGCTGCTGGAAATGACCGATCAACTGTGGGACGAAATGCTCAACGTCGACCTGACGGGGGTGATGCGCACCTTCCGCGCGGCGACTCGGCATATGCCCGCGGGCGGCGCGCTGGTGGCGATTTCGTCGATTGCCGGCGGCGTATATGGCTGGCAGGAGCACAGCCATTACGCGGCGGCCAAGGCCGGTGTGCCGGGGTTGTGCCGCTCGCTGGCGGTGGAATTGGCGCCGTTGGGGATTCGCTGCAATGCGGTGATTCCGGGGTTGATCGAGACGCCGCAATCGCTGGATGCGCAGAACTCCCTCGGGCCGGAAGGTTTGGCCAAGGCCGCACGGGCGATTCCGTTGGGCCGGGTGGGGAGGGCAGATGAAGTGGCGTCGCTGGTGCAGTTTTTGACCAGTGATGCGTCGAGCTACCTGACCGGGCAAAGCATCGTCATCGACGGTGGCCTGACCGTGCGCTGGCCCGACTGACGGATGTCATGTGGGAGGGGGCTTGCCCCCGATAGCTGTGGTTCAGATAAAACAATGGTGGCTGACACACCGCAATCGGGGGCAAGCCCCCTCCCACATTGGACTGTGTTTTTTCAGGAGTTTTTGATGGTTTCGCCCTTTTTGCGATGTTTTCTGCCCGAATTTCGTGAGACAGGCCTTTTCGGCAAATCTAGCATAAACACCGAGTTCATCCATGGAGCGGCGGTTTAAATCATCGCTGCCCGCCT
>NZ_JAKNRV010000127.1:0-13667 GCF_023072625.1 Pseudomonas emilianonis | reverse complement strand
ATCAGGCGCTGATCGGGCGCTTGAATCGCCTGGCGTTGACCCTGGATTGCCCGTTGTTTCTTGCCGGTGCGGCGTCGGACCTGGCCCAGGACGATCTGGCAGGCTCCACCGTCGGCTGCCTGGGCAAGACCCGCCTGTGGAAACCCGACCTGACGCCCTATGCCCACGACCTGCAACTGGCGCCGCATGCCTACCCAAACGCGGAGGGCCTGCATGCCCACAATGGCACGCAGATCCTCAAGCTCGCGGACCAACCGTTCGTGGTCCAGACCGATCCCGTCACGCAACAGCCCTACCTGCAGCATCCCACGCGCACCAACGCCTACCGCCCGCCCCTGAGGAGCAACGGCAAAGGCGCCTGGCTGACCGAACTGGACAACCCGCTGAGCTGGGACAGCCTGACCCTGATGAAACGCCAGGGCCCTCACACCCAAGGCCTCAGTAACGATCAGTTGACGACGGCGCAGCGCATCAGCGCCACCGACGACGGCGCGCTACGCAGCCTGTACCTCAACCGCCACACACCGCCGCCGCTGCTGACCGATACGCTGCAACGGTTCAAGATCGACCAGACGCTGCAGGACTTCATCGATCAAATGAACAGCGACGACCCGGCGATCTATGCACGGGCCGATGGGCAGCCCCAACTGCACCTACTCGCCAACCTGGGCCTGTGGCCAAAAACCAAGACGTTGCGCTTTTTGGACGCTCGGGGCCGAACCCTGTGGGAGCTGCCCGGCGAAACCAACGCCAGCGTGGTGCAACTGCACGACGCCCAACTCAGCAACGGCGACTTGCTGAAGGCCCTGCTGGAAAGCCTCGACAAGGCGCAACGCAAGACCTTGCTCGGGGAAGCCTTCGGCGACCCGGTCACCTCCCTGCACAACCAGGCGCTCAAACTCAGGAAAAAACTGGCGGGCCTGGCCCAGGCACATCGGCGCGAACTGTTCGATGCGCGCTATCAAAGGCTCGACAGCCCCACCAACCCTCGGCAGCAGGTCATGCGCGAGCACACGCCCGGCCTACCCCTCAGCGCCGCCGATGCCGTACTGGACAGCGCCAACAGCCTGGAACTGCAGGAAGTCGACCAAGGAACAGTCCCGCCACGCCTGCACCCGTTGGCTCAAACCCTGCGCGACGAAGCCCGCATCACCCAGGCCTACGAAGGGCTATACCTGAACTCGACGGACACGCCGGACACCCATCGACTGGCCCTGCATTCCCTGGAGCGTCTGCCGGGATGGGCGCGGAAAAAGCTGCGCCTCGAGATCAGAGATGCCGACGACGGCCTGATTGATGCGATCGGCAAACCGAAGGCGCGCATCAAGCGTGTGCTGGTGCGCTCCGCCGACGGTCGTTACACCCCGCAAGACAGCCGTGGCCCGCTGTCGGCGCCAACCGACCTGTACAGTGCCATCCTCCAGGCGCTGCCCGATGCCGAGCGCGATGCCCTGGGCCTGCGCATCGGCCAAGGCCCCGCCCTGCGCCAGGCACTGCGCAGCCACGCACTGGAACGCCACGCCGCGCGCCCGCTGATCACCGCCCAAGCGGCCCGCGCGCCCACCGACACGCGCACGCACCTACGTTTGCTGGGCATGGACAACTATGCCCCGGCGCCTGCAGCCCCGGCGGCCGAGCCCGATTTGCACGGGTTGGCCCGCGAGCTGTTTCCTGCCCATACCGATGCGCAAATCGGTGAACTGCTGCAAGACCTCGGCAGCCGTCCGGGCGGCGCCTTGCCGATCCTCACCGCGCTGCGCCAGGAGTACCTGCAGCTCGGTGAGGACGTGGCCGCCTGGGAAGCCGGCACGCCAAGGCGCTACCCGGATAGCGAGGTGAACATGAGCCGTCAGGAGTACCTCGATGTGAGGCAAAATCGCCACCTCTTCTCGCGTGAACTCATGCGTTGCTGGCGCCGAGAAACCGAGGCCGACCACTACTTCGACCCACCCGCCCGCAATGGTCAGAAACTCCGGCTGCCCTACCCACTCCACGGAGAGTTGCCGGCGCTGCGCGCCAACTTCGAACACATCTCCTACCTGGAACTGCTCGGCGACCGGCGCGCATTGAATGTCGAGGCGTTCTTGCGCAGTTTTCCCAGGCTGCGTTACCTGAGCATCAGCCATGCCCAACTGGGCCATCTGCCGCCGGTCGTCAGCAGCCTGCCTCATCTCAACGCATTGATTCTCAGCGACTGCCATATCACCCTGACGCCCGAGCATCTAAGCGCCCTGACGTCCATGAGCAGGCTGCGCGCCCTGGACCTGTTCAACAATCCGCTGGGGCTCACGCCCAGCGTTGCCAGGATGCCTGAGTTGCAATACCTGGACCTTTCCCACACCGGCATTTCCACGCTGCCCGATGGCCTGCTCAGCCGACCGGCACTGGAACTGGCGGCCCTGTCTTACAACCGGATCACACAGTTACCGAGCGCGCTGTTTGAGCTGCCCGCAGACGCCCGCCACACCCTTGACCTGTCCGGCAACCCCCTGTCACGACCGAGCCTTGAGCAGGTGAAAGCCTACTTCCAGCGCACAGGCCGCTATTGGGACATCGACGCATCAAATGTCGACATCCAGCGCGTCAATACACTGTTCCCGGACTTCAGCGTGAACGAAGTCAACCGCTTCATCTTTGGCCTGCCGGGCAACCTGGAAATGGGCCAGATCGAATTGGCCCGACTGGAAGTTGACTATGCAGAGCTGTCTGCCGGGCTCGAAACCTGGGCGCGCCAGGCCGCTGCGCCCGAGGAGCAAGTGCGACGCCAAGCGTTCAAACGCTCGCTCCAGGCTTGCTGGCGCCGGGAGAGTCCGCTGGATGAACGCCATCCCCAGGCCATTCCCACGTACAGCCTGGAAAACCCCTCCGCGTTTACTGGAGAATTCCCCGCCATCAACAGCGTCTTCAGGCATGTTTCTTCATTGCGTCTGCTCGGCGTGGGCGACCCCTTCCCACTGCAATCGAGCCTGTTTTTCAGAGGGTTCCCGACGCTGAGCCAACTGTCTATCGAGCAGTATGGGCTGGGTGATATCCCCGGTTCGGTATTCGACTTGCCACAACTGCTATCCCTGCGCCTGCCCCATTGCCGCGTCACGCTGTCCGCCGAGAGCGCCGCTGCTCTGGCGACGCTGGACCACTTGGAACAATTAGACCTGAGCCACAACCCACTGGCGCGGCTCCCGGACTTCGGCGCATTGCCCAGACTTGTCAGCGTCAACCTAGAAGCCACCAGCCTGGAGGCTATCCCCGACAGCCTGTTGACCGCCGTCGAGCGCAAGCGCGTGAACCTGAGCAACAACCTGATCAGCGAGATCCCCACCGGCGCGTTCCGTTTATCCAGCACCGTCACCGACGCCTTCGACCTCTCGCGCAACCCGCTGTCTCGGGCGGCGCTGACGCAGATAAAGCGCTACAGCCAGCGCATCGGCGGGCATTTCCAAGCCGACGCACCGACCGCCCTGCGAGACCGGATCAAAGCGCTGTACCCCACCTTCACCGACGGCGAAGCCAATCGCTTTTTCTTTGAATTGCCGGGTGACCTGGACGCGGCAGAGCCGGCCCTCAAGCGCCTGGAAGACCAATACGAAACACTGCGCGAAGACCTGCGACTGTGGATGCAGGATGTACCCACTCGCCACCCGATCCTGGATGTGCCACTGGATGAACAAACACGCGCGCAGGATCAGCTCCACCGCCTGGCGTTCAAAACCTATCTGGAAGACGCCTGGCGCCGCGAAACCGAACTGGACGACGACCACGACAGCCTCGAACCCACCCATAAGCTGGTGTTTGAAACCAATATCCTGGGCGACCTGCCGGAACTGAGCGCGCAGTTTGACCACGTGTCGTCCCTCGAAATCGATGGCGAAGGCAGCATTACAGGGGTTGATGGGTTACTCAGGTGCTTCCCGAAACTGCGCAGGCTGATGCTCTCCAAGCACCACCTTGGCGCTGTGCCACACAGCGTGTTCAGCCTGACCGAGCTGAGCACCCTGAGCCTGACCGAGTCCGCTGTGCAATTGACGCCGCAGAGCATCAGCGCATTGGCCGAGATGAAGAGCCTGGTTTATCTGGATTTGAGCGAGAACCCGCTGGGACTGTCACCGGACGTCAGTCGCCTGAGCGAACTGGAGTCGCTGTACCTGCCCGACACCGCCCTGCGCGAAATGCCTCGCGGCGTGTTTGGCCTGCCTGAACTGCACACCCTGGACGTGAGTGACAACCTGATCGAAGGATTGCCCACCGACCTTCTGGAAATGGCCGCGCCGCTCGACGAGGTATCGGACTTCAGCGGTAACCCCTGGTCGGCGCAAAGCCTCAACGCCTTGCGCCAGTACTACCTGCAAACCGGTAACGACCTGGCAGTCGATGAAGCCCGGGTGGATTCAACCGGCACTGCGCTGGTCAGGTCCGACTCAACCGAGCCGATGGAGGAATAACGCGCCAGCCGGCACTCAGTCGGCACTCAGCCGCGCTCGGACGGCACCGACGACAACTCGAACGGGCTGCTGCTGCGCCGCTGGTTGCGGTCTTCGCGAGGGGTGGCGCCAAAGAAATTGCGGTAGGCGCTGGAGAAATGCGGCCCCGAGGAGAAGCCGCAGGACAGGCCGATCTGGATGATCGACTTGCTGGTTTGCATCAGCATCTGGCGGGCCTTGTTCAGGCGCAGTTCCAGGTAATACTGGCTGGGGACGCGATTGAGGTACTGCTTGAAGATGCGCTCCAGTTGTCGTCGCGACACGCAGACGTGCTGGGCGATTTCGTCGGTGGTCAGCGGCTCTTCGATGTTGGCTTCCATCAACAGAACGGCCTGGGTCAGCTTCGGATGGCTGGACCCCAGGCGGTTTTGCAGGGGGATGCGCTGGCGTTCGCCGCCTTCGCGGATGCGCTCCACCACCAGTTCTTCGGACACCGCACCGGCCAGCTCGGCGCCGTGATCACGGGCCAACACCGCCAGCAACAGGTCGAGTACCGACATGCCGCCACACGCGGTCAGGCGATCGCGGTCCCAGTCGAACAAATGGCTGGTGGCGATGACCTTGGGGAAACGCTCGGCGAAATCGTCCTGCCAGCGCCAATGGACGGCGGCGCGGTAGCCGTCGAGCAAACCGAGCTGAGCCAGCGGGTAGACACCAGCCGACAAGCCACCGACCACGCAACCGGCGCGCACCAGTTGCTTGAGCGCGGCGCTGAGCTGGGAAGCGATCACGGTGGGCGGTTCGTCGGCCACCAGGAACAGCTTCTGGAAGCCTTCCAGCTTGCCGGTCCATGGCCCGCCCGGCAGTTGCCAGGCGCCTTCGGTCTGCGGCTCGGCCTGCAGAAACGACAGTTCGTAGACCACCTCCGGATGCACCCGCTGAGCAACGCGCAAGGCCTCCTCAGCCAGCGCAAGCGTCAGTGCTTTTGTGCTGGGCCAAATCAGGAAACCAATTCGATGGGCAGTCATGGAGGGCTATCCGAAGCAAAAACAGTGAAAGAAGCCGTGGGCCAATGCTAGCCCGTAAATGAACACAAATCTCAAAAACGATGAACATCCAATGTGGGAGGGGCGGTGCGACGATTCGACTTGCTCCCGATGGCGCTGTATCAGAATCAGATGTGCTGACTGACACTCAGCTATCGGGGGCAAGTCGAATCGTCGCACCGCCCCTCCCACATAAAGCAGCGCTCACAAGGAGTGGCTACTTCAAGCTACCGGAGAGGAACTGCTGAAGGCGCTCGGACTGGGGATTGACCAGCACTTCGCGCGGGTTGCCGCGCTCTTCGACGATGCCTTTGTGCAGGAACACCAGTTGGTTGGACACTTCACGGGCAAAGCCCATTTCGTGAGTCACCACCACCATGGTGCGGCCTTCCTGCGCCAGGTCCTGCATGACCTTGAGCACTTCGCCGACCAACTCCGGGTCCAGCGCCGAAGTGGGTTCGTCGAACAGCATCACCTCCGGCTCCATCGCCAGCGCTCGGGCAATCGCCACGCGCTGTTGCTCGCCACCGGACATATGGCCAGGGAACGCGTCCTTACGATGGCCTACGCCGACTTTGGCCAGGTAGTGCTCGGCCTTTTCCCGTGCGTCTTTTTTCGACATGCCCAGCACATGCACTGGGGCTTCCATCACGTTTTCCAGTGCAGTCATGTGCGACCACAGGTTGAAATGCTGGAACACCATGGACAGGCGCGAACGCATGCGTTGCAGCTGTTTCGGGTCGGCGGCCCGCAGGGCGCCGTCCTTGTTGGCCACCAGTTTCAGCTCTTCGTTATTGAGCAGGATCTTGCCAGCGTGGGGTTGCTCCAGCAGGTTGATGCAGCGCAAAAAGGTACTTTTGCCCGAACCACTGGAACCGATGATGCTGATCACATCACCGGCCGAAGCGGCCAGGGACACGCCTTTGAGCACTTCATGACTGCCATAGCGTTTATGCAGGTCTTGGACTTCAAGTTTGTACATGCGGTCGGTTCTCACAAAAACAGGTGGTCAGTCGTTGAGCAAGCGCCCGTGACGCAGCGCTTCGCGCCCCGCCACCTTGGCCAGCCAGAAACCCGCTTGGGCATAACGTAGCCGTTCAACGGCAAACAACACCCCCGAAGTGCCGGCGCGGATGATGCTCACGCGGTCTTCCAGAGGGTCAATCACTTCAAAAATCGGTTCGCCGGCGTCCACCCAGTCACCGGCTTTACGCAGGTAACTGATCACACCGGCATGCGGCGCAAACAGCAACTCGGTGCCTTCGAAGGGCACACCGTCGCAGGGTTCGTACTGTGGCGCCGGCCACTCACCGTTAATCAGGCCCTGCTCGGCGAGGAACGCGAGGATGCCTTCGGCGTGGAAGATTGCTTCATCGCGGCCGGTATCAGCCTGACCGCCCAGTTCCAGGGTGGTCGCCAGGCACGCCAGCGGAATCTGCGCCTCGGGGAACGCCCGCGACACACGCAGCCAGGGCAGCGAGCAGGCTTCATCGAACGAGCTGCCGCCGGAGTCTTCCGCCAGCAGGCCAACTTTCACATTCAAATGCGCCGACAGCGAACGCCACTGCGGCCAATGCTGGGGCAGTGCGTACATGTGCAGCGCAGCTTCGGCGTCGCAATGCAGGTCGAGGACGATGTCTGCGCTGCAGGCGTGGCTCAACAGCACCCGTTGCATGCCTTGCAACTGGCTGGCCGGCGCGGGCAACGCGTCAAGCGTAGCGCGCATCGCCTGGCGGATCACGCGCACGTTGGCATGGGGGTCGTCCCCGAGCTTGCCGTGCAACTGCGCGATCACCGGCTCGCTCAACTCGACGAAATCACGGTTGAAATTCTTGCCGCTGCCAATCTCGAAACGCCCCTGGTGGCTGCCTTGCAGCAGTTGGCCCAGGCCCATCGGGTTGGCCACCGGCACCAGCTCGATCACGCCGTTGAGGGCGCCTTGCTGTTCCAGTTCGGTCAGGCGCTTTTTCAGCTCCCACGCGGCACGCATCCCCGGCAGTTCATCGGCGTGCAGGCTGGCCTGGATGTAGGCCTTGCGCTCGCCGCTGCCGAAACGGAACACGCTCAGTTGGCGCTCGCAGCCCAGGTGGCCCCACGGCAACAGGTGATCGATACGTTCCATATCAGTGCTTCCGTGGAGCCAGGTAGCTCAGCCAGCGGCGCTCGGCCAACTTGAACAAGCGCACCAGGATAAAGGTCAGGCACAGGTAGAACGCGCCGGCGGTGATATAGGCTTCGAACGGCAAATAGTACTGGGCGTTCACCGTGCGCGCGGCGCCGGTGATGTCGATCAGGGTGACGATGGACGCAAGGCTCGTGGTCTGCAGCATCATGATCACTTCGTTGCTGTACTGCGGCAGCGCGCGGCGCAGGGCCGACGGCAGCAGGATGCGGCGGTACAGCTTGTAGCGCGACATGCCCATGGCCTTGGCCGCTTCGATCTCGCCATGGGGGGTGGCCTTGAGGCTCCCGGCAATGATCTCGGCGGTGTAGGCGCTGGTGTTGATCGCAAAGGCCAGGCACGCGCAGAACGTGGCGCTGGACAACAGCGGCCACAGGAAGCTCTCGCGCACCGCTTGGAACTGGGCCAGGCCGTAGTAGATCAGGAACAGCTGCACCAGCATCGGCGTGCCGCGGATCACATAGGTGTAGAGCCAGGCGATACCGTTGACGACCGGCTGCTTGGACACACGCATCAAGCCCAGCGGCAACGCGGCGAGCAAGCCGAAAAACAGCGACATGGCCAGCAATTTCAGGGTGGTCAGCAAGCCGCCAAGGTACAGCGGCATGGCCTCCCAGATGACGTTGTAGTCGAAGATCATAGATCAGCCGCCCTTACGCCTACCGAGTAGCGCTTCTCAAGATGACGCAAGGCCAGCAACGACACGCTGGTAATCACCAGGTACATCGCCGCCACTGCGAGGAAGAAGGTAAAAGGCTCGCGGGTGGCATCTGCCGCCTGCTTGGCCTTGAACATCATGTCTTGCAGGCCCACCACCGAAATCAGCGCGGTGGCCTTGGTCAGTACCAGCCAGTTGTTGGTGAAACCGGGGATCGCCAGCCGAATCATCTGCGGCACCATCACCCGGAAAAACACCTGAAAAGGGCTCATGCCATACGCCAGGCCGGCTTCAGCCTGGCCCTTGGGGATGGCCATGAAGGCGCCACGGAAGGTTTCCGAAAGGTAGGCACCAAAGATGAAACCCAGGGTGCCGATACCGGCGGCCAAGGGGTTCAAGTCGATATAGTCGTCATAGCCAAGCATCGGCGCGACGCGGTTCAGCAGGTCCTGACCACCGTAGAAAATCAGCAGGATCAGCACCAGGTCGGGAATCCCACGGATCACCGTGGAGTACAAGTCACCCAGCCACGCCAACCAGCGCACCGGCGACAGGCGTAACGCGACCCCGATCAGACCCAGAACAATGGCCAAGGCCATGGACGACAAGGCGAGCTGAAGCGTCAACCATGCGCCATCGAGGATGACGGCCCCGTAGCCTTTCAACATGATTCAGGTCCTCGAAAAGGGGGATGAAAAAATGGCGCAAACCTCAGGAATTCTGTTGCTTGCGCCATTCTGGACAGACCGCTGCGACGATTTACTTGGCGTCTGGGCCGTAAATATCGAAGTTGAAGTACTTGTCCTGGATTGCCTTGTACTTGCCGTTGGCACGGATCGCAGTGATCGCAGCGTTGATGCGGTCCAGATTTTCCTTGTCGCCTTTACGTACCGCGATACCGATGCCATCGCCGAAGTATTTGCTATCGGTAAAGGCTGGGCCGGTGAACGCGTAGCCTTTACCGGCAGGCGTATCGAGGAAACCTTCCTGCAACAGGGTGGCGTCAGCCACGGTGCCGTCGAGGCGACCGGCTTCCACGTCCAGGTAGATTTCGTTCTGCGAGCTGTAAGGAACAACCGTGGCACCTTTAGGCGCCAGTACTTCCTTGGCAAAACGGTCGTGGATCGAACCGCGCTGCACGCCGATCTTCTTGCCTTTCAACTCATCCAGGCTGTCGCTGACAGTCGTGCCTTCCTTCAACACCAGGCGCGCCGGGGTCAGGTAGTAGCGGTTGGTGAAGTCCACAGACTTCTTGCGGTCGTCAGTGATGGACATGGACGACAGGATCGCGTCGATCTTGCGCACTTTCAGCGCGGGGATCAGGCCGTCGAACTCTTGCTCGACCCAAGTACACTTGACCTTCATCTCTTCGCACAGGGCGTTGCCGATGTCGTAGTCAAAACCGACGATACTGCCATCCGGCGCCTTCGAGGCAAACGGAGGGTAAGCCGCTTCGATACCAATTTTCAGAGGCTTGCCTTCAGCGAAAGCCTGCATGGACAGCACGGACAGCGCCAGGGCGCCCAACAGCACGAGTTTCTTCATCTTGGGACTCCATCGGTATAGGGCAAAACAGCAGTATGAGCCATGGCCCACGATGCGACTGAGTGAAACCGAATAGCGGTGCTGCGTCCTACGCCGATTCAACAGCGGCGACGACGAGCGAGTGATGGGCATTCTAACGACAGGCCGGAAGCCGATATTTCCTCAATGCGACAACAATTTACAGAAGCACTGAGAAAGCAGTTCCAGCACATTGACAGCCCCTGTTTTTTATGCAGAGACAAAAGACATTAAACCTGTTGATACTGCAAATAGCGGGCCTATTATTCGCAAACCCTTCTAGCACGGCAAGTCTGGCGTTTAATCTAATGTCCCGGGGTGTCTAAAACACGGCTTTTCGGGGCAAGCCCGTAGCACTTTGCCTCATGTTAGGGCGAAGGGTTACACATTTGCGCCGCACGGTAACATTCAGAAACGTCCTGACGGAGAAGTCGATATTTATTGGCCTGGGGTTATGCAGGTCCATGTGGGATCTTCAGTGGTTTTGAGAGACCACAAAAAAGCCCCACCCGGCTCACGCCGAATGGGGCTCTGTCCCACCAACCCGCCTTAGGCGACGTTCATGGTCTTGTGCGTTTCAATCAAATGCGCCACCACACTTGGGTCGGCCAGGGTGGAGATATCGCCCAAGCCATCGTACTCAGCCGTGGCAATCTTGCGCAGAATCCGCCGCATGATTTTCCCCGACCGCGTCTTCGGCAAGCCCGGTGCCCACTGGATCACATCCGGCGAAGCAATCGGTCCGATTTCCTTACGCACCCAGTTCTTCAGCTCCAGACGCAGCGCTTCGGTCGGCTCTTCGCCGTTTTTCAGGGTGACATAGACATAGATGCCCTGGCCCTTGATGTCGTGCGGCACACCCACCACCGCCGCTTCCGCGACTTTAGGGTGGGCGACCATGGCACTTTCGATCTCGGCGGTGCCCATGCGGTGGCCGGACACGTTCAACACGTCATCCACACGACCGGTGATCCACCAGTAGCCATCCTCATCGCGACGGGCGCCGTCACCGGTGAAGTACATGCCACGGAAGGTCTTAAAGTAGGTATCGACGAAACGGTCATGGTCGCCGTACAGGGTACGGGCCTGGCCTGGCCACGAATCGAGAATCACCAGGTTGCCTTCGGCAGCGCCTTCGATGATGTTGCCCAGGTTGTCCACCAACGCTGGCACCACGCCGAAGAACGGCCGTGCCGCCGAACCCGGCTTGAGCGCATGGGCACCCGGCAGCGGGCTCATCAGGGTGGCACCGGTCTCGGTCTGCCACCAGGTATCGACGATCGGGCAACGGGATTGTCCGACGTTCTTGTAGTACCAGTCCCACGCTTCCGGGTTGATCGGCTCACCCACCGAACCCAGTAGGCGCAAGCTGCTGCCATCAACGCCTTCGCAGGCGGCGGTGCCGGAAGCCATCATCGCGCGGATCGCCGTCGGCGCGGTGTAGAGAACATTGACCTTGTGCTTGTCGACGATCTTGCCCACCCGAGTGATGTCCGGGTAGTTAGGCACGCCTTCGAACATCAGCGTGGTCGCGCCATTGGCCAGTGGCCCGTAGACGATATAGGTGTGGCCGGTGATCCAGCCGACGTCGGCGGTACACCAGAAGATTTCGCCCGGGCGGTAGTCGAATACGCGCTCATGGGTCAGGGCCGCGTACAGCAAGTAGCCGCCAGTGGTGTGCTGCACGCCTTTAGGCTTGCCGGTGGAGCCGGAGGTATAAAGGATGAACAGCGCTTCTTCGGCGCCCATCTCTTTCGGCGCGCACACGGTGCCCGCCACTTTCATCAGGTCTTCGTACCAGATGTCGCGATGCTGGTTCCACTTGATGCTGCCACCGGTGCGCTTGCACACGATGACTTTCTGGACGCTGTTGGTTTCCGGGTTGGTCAGAGCGTCGTCGACGTTGGCCTTCAATGGAATCTTCTTACCGGCGCGTACACCTTCGTCGGCGGTGATCACCACTTTCGACTTACAGTCGATGATGCGACCAGCCAAGGCCTCCGGCGAGAAACCGCCAAACACCACCGAGTGGATCGCACCGATGCGGGCACAGGCCAGCATGGCGACCGCAGCTTCGGGGATCATCGGCATATAAATAGTCACCACGTCGCCGCGGTGTATGTCCTGGCCACGCAAGGCGTTGGCGAGTTTGCAGACTTGTTCGTGCAGCTCGCGATAGGTGATGGTGCGGCTTTCGGCAGGGTCATCGCCCTCCCAGATGATCGCCGCCTGGTCGCCGCGCTCGGCGAGGTGACGGTCCAGGCAGTTGTAGGAAACGTTCAGGGTGCCATCGGCAAACCACTTGATGTCGACATGGTGATCGTCGAAAGATGTCTGCTTCACCGTGGTGAAAGGTTTGATCCAGTCCAGACGCTTGGCTTGCTCACGCCAGAAACCATCGGGATTGACCACCGACTGCTGGTACATGGCCTTGTAGGTCGCCTCGTCAGTCAGCGTATTGGCTACTGTTTCGGGGCGAACGGGGTACAGGGAAGCCGCACTCATCTTTCTTACCTCGGTGATATAGTTGTTTTTGTATGACCCCAGTTGTAGCCGGGGTGAGCCTATAGAACCATTCGACGATGGTAGTAACAAGACCCTACAAATTGCCCTGATATCCCTTTTACCCCTCTGGCCCGCAGCCTGCAACGCCTGGCGGGCACGTAAAAAACCTTCAGCGAGGGATTGTTACAAAAACCACCAATAGTGTTTATCAAAAGCACGGGTATATGAATATAACCCGCAGGCCTAAAATCGATTTCGCCAACAAGGCAACCTGATTAACACCGTAACAGCCCCCACGAAGGCACGTTAATCCGAACTAAACAACCCTAAGTTACACACGTGGCCTCCAAAAGGCCCCGTGGCCCCTTTCGCCCTGAAGAAGGTAAATAGAGAAATGAAAGCTTTATTAGTTATGGCCCTCAGCAGCTTGTGCGCCACCGCCGCTCTGGCCGAGGAAGCCCCGACTGACGTAGCCGGCCAGAAAGCCCCGATTGTTGAGGACTATACCTACAGCACTCACTTGGACATCGCCAAAGTAGTGTCCATGAGCAGCATTCCAGATGTATGTGAAGTAGTCCCGGCAAAAATGGAATATGAAGATTCCAAAGGTCAGCGCCACATTCTTAACTATCACGTGATGGGTAACGGTTGCTCTAACGGGTAACAACTTCGTTAGCTCACACTGACGGTGATCTTATTTGCCGCAAGAAATTGCTCTTGCGGCCAAGAACCGGCCTCACACCCACCACACCTTCCCTCCTCTCAAAACCCCCTCGTTTGCCCCTCGTTATAAATAGCCCACCGTCCGTCAAAAAAATCCTCCTGCACCAAACCCCTGTAAACCCTCACGCTGGCTCAAATACCAGGCTTTTTGTCTACGGTCCAAGCGCATGCGCAGCAACACAAAGCCGATTTTTTCCCTATAATGCGCGGGTAAATCGGGCCTGCAATATCCCTTTACATGGGGATGAAGAGCCAGACCTGAGGCCTCCGCAGGAGCATGCATCTATCGCTCCGCCCCTCAGCCTCACGCAGAGCACCCGTTACCCAATTGCGTTTAATGCCTGCGCTAGCTGTTGCAACAAACGATTCCTTAAGATCCACCGCGGCCCGAGGGCCGTGTGAACCCCCAACCATCCGGTTTCACACGGGCACCTTTGAGCCCTCACGCAGGAGACGACACGTCATGCTGAGCTGGGACGAATTCGACAAAGAAGAAGACGGCGAAGTAGCCACCAAAGGCGCCAACGCCGGCCACGCCACCGAAGCCAACATGGACCGCCTCGACGGTGCCG
>NZ_JAKNRV010000126.1:0-13749 GCF_023072625.1 Pseudomonas emilianonis | reverse complement strand
GTCGGTCGGGGCCTGGAAGAAGTAGTTGAAGCCGATGTCATACAGGGTTGCGCGGGAAGCGAAGCTGGAGATGTGACCGCCCAGGGCAGAATCTTTCAAGTTCGTGCGCATTACCATCGCCATGGCGATCAACGAAGGCCGCGTAGTGTTTATCGACCAGCACCTGAGCGAAGTGGTCGAACAACTGCGTGACGGCAGCCTGCCGACTCCGGATGTCGCGGTGATTGAAGCGGTGGCGATCACCGAACAGGGCCATATCGTGCCGACGTCTTCGGTTGGCAACTCGGCCAGTTTCGCCCAGATGGCGCGGCAGGTCATCGTTGAGCTGAACCTGGCCAGCAGCCCTTATTTTGAAGGGATGCACGATATTTATCAGCCCCACGGGCGCCCTGGCCGGGGGCCGATTCCGGTCATGAGCGCGGATGATCGCATCGGCACCCAGGCCATTGCGATTGACCCTGCCAAGATCGTCGCCATCGTGCTCTGCGATACGCCGGAATCTGCGATTCCCATGCTGCCGCCCGATCATGAGACCCAGGCGATTGCCGATCATCTGGTGGCTTTTTTCGAGCAGGAAGTGGAGCACAAACGCTTGGGCAGAAGCCTGGCGCCGTTGCAAGTCGGCGTCGGCTCCATTGCCAACGCCGTCATGTGCGGGCTGATCGATGCGCCATTCACCGACCTAGTGCAGTACTCGGAGGTGTTGCAGGATTCGACCTTTGAATTGCTCGACGCGGGCAAGCTGAAGTTTGCCTCCGGCTGTTCGATTACCCTGTCCGGCCCCTGTGGCGAGCGGGTGTTCGGCAACCTGGAAAAATACGCCGACCGCCTGGTGCTGCGACCCCAGGAAATCTCCAATCACCCGGAAGTGATTCGACGGTTAGGCGTGATTGCCATCAACACCGCGCTGGAATTCGACCTGTACGGGAACGTCAATTCCACTCACGTCTGTGGCACGCAGATCATGAATGGCATCGGTGGCTCGGGAGACTTCGCCCGTAACGCGCTGCTGTCGATTTTCGTGACCAAGTCGATCGCCAAGGACGGTGCGATTTCCCGCGTGGTGCCGATGGTCAGCCATGTCGACCACACCGAGCATGACGTCGATATCCTGGTGACGGAACAAGGGCTGGCGGACCTGCGTGGCCTGGCGCCCAAAGAACGGGCCGAGTTGATCATCAACCACTGCGTGCACCCGGACTATCGTGAGGCGTTGAGCAGCTACTTCAAGGCCGCGTGCGCCAAGGGTGGGCATACGCCGCATGTCTTGAGCAAGGCCTTGAGCTGGCACATCAATCTGCAGGAAACCGGTTCGATGCAGGCGGCCGCCGTCGGCGTCTAGGCTGGGTTTGCACTTGAAACAAGCCCGCCATTGCGGCGGGCTCCTGCCGCACTCAGAGCTTCGGTAGCTGACCGACTCGGCCCATCATTTCGGTGACGATCTGCAGGTCGAGGAGGAACTGCTCGACCGTCTTGAACTCATGGTGGGTGTGGCCGGTGTACTTGCCCTCGAGTCTGGCCAGGCCGAACTGCACGCCATTGGGCAGGTCATGCACCGAGGTTGCGCCAGCAGAGGCGCCGAACTTGCGTTCCATGCCGAGGTTTTCACTGGCTACGTCCAACATAGCCTTGAGCCATTCGCCCTTAGGGTCACGGTGCATCGGTTCGGTGACCAAGTAGTCGAAGGCCACCGCAACGCCGCTTTTCTCGCTCCAGGCCGCCAGCTTGTCAGCCATTTCGGCTTTGAGTGCGTCTGCAGACTTACCCTTAGGTAGACGCAGATTGACCGTCAGCGTGAAGGTATTTTCATCCATTCCGATAAAGGTCAGTGACGTGGTCAGCGGCCCCATGAACTCATCGGAAAAGCCGATGCCCAGTTGCCCTCCCAGGTAATCCAGCCCCCAGTTGTCGGCGGCGTAACGCGCAGCGTCGGTAATGTGGTTGTACTTGAGCGCGATTTTTCCGTCCAGGCTATGGATGAAGCCCAGCAGCCTGGCAACGGGGTTTACAGCCGACTCGGGTTCGGAGGAGTGTGCGGACACGCCGGTAACGGTGAGCTTGACGTCCCTGCCGATGACCTCGGCAGTCACGTCGAAGTTGCCACCCTTGCGCCTGGCATAGTCGCTACCGGCCTTTTGCAAGCTGGCGGCCAATTCAGCGGGGTGCTCAGCCACCAGCATGGCGACCGACGTCAGCGGAATCTGATTCGCTGCGAGGCCTCCGGTCATCGAGATGATTTCGGCGCCCTTGCCCTGTGCATCGCGCCGGGCAAAGGTTGCCGTGACGGTGCCATAGCCTTTCTCGGCAATCACCACCGGATAACCGCCATCCAGTGCCACGTTGTAGTGGGGCGTTGGGTTGCGTTCGCGGTAGTAGGCGATCGCATCGCCAGCGATTTCCTCGGTGGTATCGACCAGCAGCTTGAAGTTTCTGGCCAACGGTAGTCGCTCCTCCTGGATGACCTTCATTGCGTAGAGCGCCACCACGATGCCGTTCTTGTCATCCTCGGTGCCGCGGCCATACAAGCGGTTGCCGACTTGGGTGACTGTGAACGGGTCGAGTCGGGTGCCGTCTTCCAGCACCCAGTTCTGCGGGTTGGCAGGTACCACGTCGGCATGCGCGTGAATGCCCACCACTTCATCGCCAGCGCCGTTGAGGGTGATCTCATACACGCGGTTGTCGATGTTGCGAAAGGCCAGGTTGAATGCCTCGGCCAGGCCCTTGAGTGTGTTGCCGAGCTTGATGAATTCGGGATTGTCGTGCTGGGCAACGCCTTCGACCCGGAAGGTCGGGATGGCCACCAGTTCGCGCAGGGTTTCGATGGCCGCGTCGCCGTACTTCAATCGGGTATAGAGGCCAAGCAGGCGATAAATCTGGTTTTTCTGCTCGATGGAAAGCTCATCGTTGTCCAGAAAACCGCTGATTGCCGGGCCGAGTTCTCTGCTCATGGGCTGGCTGCTCACGCGTAGCCGTCTGAGGAACTCACGGAAGTCCGTGAACGATGTCTCACTGAAACTCGCGAGGATGGCCGAGCTCTGTGGCGGGGAAATAGTGGCATGCGCGGGCAGGGCGAATGTTGCAAGGCTGGTGACTACCAGAGTGGCGGTGAGCAGGCGGGTAAGTGATGGGTTCATTATTGTCACACTCCTATCTTCGTAGGCGGTTGGTGATTGCCCGTCGAAGCTAACACTGCGAGGTATGGGGAGAGGTGTTCAGAAGTAGGCTCTATCGCCAATAAACGCGGAGGCTGTGCAGAATCCGATGTTTCCTACGCATGCCTTCCCATGCCTTCCAATGTAAAAAAGCCGCTCGGTTGTGAGCGGCGTTTTTGTGGGTGTCGGGCCAGGCGATCAGCGTGATGGGCCGGCCATTGCGGCGGGCTCCTGCCGCACTCAGAGCTTGGGTAGCTGACCGACTCGGCCCATCATTTCGGTGACGATCTGCAGGTCCAGGAGAAACTGCTCGACCGTCTTGAACTCATTGTCGGTGTGCCCGGTGTACTTCACTTCCGGGCGTGCCAGGCCGAATTGCACGCCGTTGGGCAGTTCATGCACGGAGGTAGCGCCGGCCGAACTGCCGAACGCGTGTTTCATGCCCAGGTTTTCTGTGGACACCGCCAACAAGGCTTTGACCCACTCACCTTCCGGGTTGCGGTACATCGGTTCGGCGACCGAGTAGGCGAAGTTCACGTTGACCTTGGTTTTCTTGTCCCAGGCGCTGAGCTTGTCGGCAATTTGCGCTTTGAGTTTCTCCGGCGATTTACCCTTGGGTACGCGCAGGTTCACCGCCAGCTTGAAGGTTTTGTCGTCCAGGTCGACGAACGTCAGCGAGGTGGTCAGCGGCCCCATGAAGTCATCGGCGAAGCCCACGCCCAATTTGCCGCCCAGGTAATCCAGGCCCCAGTTGTCGGCGGCATAACGCGCCGCGTCGGTGATGTGGTTGTGCTTGAGGGCGATCTTGCCGTCGACGCTGTGGATCAGATCCAGCATGCGCGCGACCGGGTTCACGCCGGATTCCGGTTCGGACGAGTGCGCGGAGACCCCGGTGACCGTCAACTGCACCTCTTTGCCGACCACCTTGGCGCTCACCTCGAAGTCAGCGCCATTGCGCTGGGCGTATTGCGCACCGGCCTCTTGCAGGCTGGCGGCCAACTCGGCGGGTTTGTCGCTGAGCAACGTGGCGACCGACGCCGAGGGAATCTGGTTGGTCGCTTTGCCGCCGGTCATGGCGATGATTTCCGCGCCTTTGCCTTCACCTTTGCGGCGCGGGAAAGTGGCCATGACCGTGCCGTAGCCTTTTTCGGCAATGACTACCGGGTAGCCGCCATCCAGCGCCAGGTTGTACGGCGGCGTCGGGTTGCGTTCGAAGTAATAGGGGATCGCGTCGCCGGAAGTTTCCTCAGTGGTGTCCACCAGCAGCTTGAACGTGCGCGCCAGCGGCAGCTTCTCTTCCTTGATCACCTTCATGGCGTACATCGCCACCACGATGCCATTTTTGTCGTCTTCAGTCCCACGGCCATACATGCGGTCGCCGATCAGCGTGACCTTGAACGGATCGAGCCGGGTGCCGTCTTTCAATACCCAGTTTTCCGGCGTCACCGGCACCACATCCGCATGCGCGTGGATGCCCACCACTTCATCGCCGCTGCCTTCCAGGGAGATTTCGTACACGCGGTTGTCGATGTTGCGGAAGTTCAGGTTGAAGTCTTTCGCCAGGCCCTGGAGCTTGTCGGCGATCTTGAGGAATTGCGGGTTTTTGTACTGCGGCAAGCCGTCGACGTTGAACGTCGGAATTTCCACCAGTTCGCGCAGAGTCTCGGTGGCGGCCTTGGCATATTTCACCCGCGCATAAATGCCCAGCAGGCGATTGATTTCGTTCTGTTGCTCGGCGCTCAGGGTTTTGTGCCCGAGAAAGGCGCTGATCGCCGGGCCGACATCGCTGGTTTTACCCAGCTCGCCCTGGGCCAGGGTGCCGAGGAAACTGTTGAAGTCAGTCACCGAGGTTTCGCTGAAGCCCTTGAGAATCGCCGTGCTCTGCTGTGGGGTGATGTTGGCGAAAGCGGGGCTGACGAAGGTCGAGAGGCTCGCGGCGAACACGCTGGCGGCAGCCAATTGCTTGAGTGGAAAGTACATGGCGGGACGCATTCCTTTGCTGGTAGTGAGTAGGAAGTTTCTGATCGTTAGGTCAGAAATATTTCCACACACTACCATCACCTTGCTTGAGAGTGGCAGACCTTGGTGTAGGAAATTTCTTGGTCAAGCTGCCCAGTTGGCGAGAACCGTCCACATGGGTTTGTGGTGGGTGTTCAGTCACGTTTAGGTCAAGGGCGCGCCGGGGAGAGCGCGGTTTAATCCAGGCTATAACGCACCGACAGCGTGCCCTTTTTCTCCGACAGGGCCAGGATCGTCACCTGGCCCAATTCGCCTAACGCCTGCACGTGCGTGCCACCACAGGCATACGCGGGCAATTCACCGAAGCCGACTTCGCGGGTGCCGTCTTCCAGGCGCATCTGGCGCGGGTAGTCGGCGGCGATCCATTGGTTGATCTGCTGTTGAATCGCGTCGGCGTCCATCGCGTGTGCGCTTTCGCCGCGGATAAAGGTGATCTTGCCTTCGCCAGGCCAGTGGTGGGCCTTGATCGGCATCCAGCCCAAGGCCTCGCCAGCGTTGCCGATCAGATGCCCGGCGGAATGCAGGCGGGTGTGCAAGGCGCGGCGCTGTGCATCGACTCGTGCGTTGACCGGGCCCGGTTCTACGGGTTGGTCGAGGTAATGCACCACGCGCTCCGCCTCTTGGGTGACCCGCAGCACCCGGCTGTCGCCCAGCCAGCCGGTGTCAAATGGCTGGCCGCCGCCCTGGGGGTGGAAAATCGTCGACTGCAGCGTGACCGCAAACTGCTCTTCGTGGGCGGTGCAGCTCAGCACTTCAAGCTCGGCGGTCAGGTGGTCGTGGGTGAAAAACAGGCGCTCGGTCATCGTCTACATCCGCATCAAGGTTCTGCGGGCAGTATAAATAGTGCGCCGATGGGTGATAATCCGTTCAATTATCAATGGACCTGTGCGTGATGAGCATCAATCTTCCTTTGCCGCTGCTGGGTGAAATGGCGATCTTCGTCAAAGTGGTGGAAGCCGGCAGTTTTTCTGCAGCAGCGCGACAACTGAGCGTTTCGCCTTCGGCGGTGAGCCGCAGCATCTCGCGTCTCGAACAGGCGTTGGCCACGCGCTTGCTGCAACGCACCACGCGCAAGCTGCGTTTGAGCGAGGGCGGCGAAGAGGTGTTCAAGCGTTGCCAGGAGATGGTCAACGCGGCGCGTTCGGTGATGGAAATCAGCGGTCAGTTCACCCACGAGGCCGAGGGCCTGGTGCGGGTCAGCGTGCCCAAGGCGGTGGGGCGGTTCGTGGTGCATCCGCATATGCCGGAGTTTCTGCGGCGCTATCCCAAGGTCGATGTGCAACTGATCCTTGAGGATCGGCAGGTGGACCTGATCGATGACAATGTCGACCTGAGCATCCGGATTACCGACAGCCCGCCGCCGGGCCTGGTGGGGCGGCAATTACTGCCCATCGAACACGTGGTGTGTGCGACGCCGCAGTACCTGGCCGAGCATGGCACTCCGAGTCACCCCCATGACTTGCTCGCGCACAGCTGCATCTACCTGGGCGAAACCCCGGGAGACTCACGCTGGAAGTTTCGCCGGGCGGGCAAGGCGGTTACCGTGGGCGTGCGTGGGCGTTATGCGGCGAACCACACCGGCGTGCGCCTGGATGCGGTGTTGCAGCATGTGGGGATTGGCAGCTTGCCGTATTTCACGGCGCGGCATGCGTTGGATGAGGGGCGCTTGGTGCAGGTGTTGCCCGAGTGGGATTTTATTGCGTCCTACCATGGCGAGGCGTGGTTGCTGCATTCGCCGACGCGTTACCTGCCGCCGAAGGTGCGGGTGTTCATTGATTATCTGGTGGCGTGCATGGCTACGGAGCCGACGTTGCGTCGGCGGTAGTGTGGGAGGGGGCAAGCCCCCTCCCACATTGAATGATCAGTGCTTGCTCTGGTCCTGCGGCATGGCCAGCAGCTGCTTTTCCTGGTTCCAGTCGAACGGTTCGTCGTTCTGTTCGGCTTCAAAGCGACGCTCTTCCAGGGCCTGGTACAGGTCCAGTTCTTCGTCGGGCATGAAGTGCAGGCAATCGCCGCCGAAGAACCACAGCAGGTCGCGCGGCACCAGGTGGGCGATTTGCGGGTAGCGCAGGATGACTTGGCTCATCATGTCCTGGCCCAGGTACTGGCTCTCGATCGGATCGATCGGCAGCAGGGCGCGCAGTTCATCGAAACGTTCCAGGAACAGCAGGTGGCTTTCCTCGGGCACCTGTTCGGCTTCGCCGACGGCAACCAGGATGCTGCGCAGGTGGTCGAGCAAGACGAGATGATCGGCAACGACGTTGGACACGAGATAAGTCCTCAAAGCAAAAACGGGCGCGAGAGTATATAGCTCAAGCGCCCGTAATTATATGGCCTGGGGGATCAGCGGACTTTACCCGCTGCCTGGGTCAGCTCTTCCTTGCTGAAATCATCCACGTCGATCACCTTGCGCCTTGCCGCTTCGGCCTCACGCAGGCTTTGCGCTTCGGCCGGTTGCAGTACGCCTGCGTGCAGTGCGGCGTCGATCGCATGTTCGCCGGCAGCCGGTTTGACCTGGCCGCTTTTGAGGGCAACGTGCAGTTTTTTCTGCAGCGGATGGCTGGCGCCGAGCAAGTCGTAGGCATGTTGCAGCGCACCCACCGGGTCCTCCAGCGCTTGCGGGCGGTAGCAGCCTGCGAGCATTTCTTCCAGGGTCGGGTCGCCTTTGGCACGGCCCATAACGGCGGCCACTTCGGCATCCAGCGCATCGGACGGCCCGGTATGGCGACGCCCGAACGGAAACACGATGACTCGCAGCAAGCAGCCGAGCAGCTTGTTCGGGAAGTTGCTGAGCAGTTCATCCAGCGCGCGTTCCGATTCTCCCAGGCTTTCTTCCATGGCCCAGGCGAACAACGGTTCCAGGTGATCCGGCGAATCCAGGTCGTGATAACGCTTGAGCGCCGCCGATGCCAGGTACATATGGCTCAGCACATCGCCCAGGCGTGCCGACAGGCGTTCGCGGCGTTTCAACTCGCCGCCGAGCAGCATCATGCTCAGGTCGGCGAGCAGGGCGAACGCGGCAGCCTGGCGGTTCAACGCGCGGAAGTAAGCCTGGCTCAAGCGGTTGCCCGGGGCTTTTTCGAAGCGGCCGACACCCAGGTTGAGCACCAGGGTGCTGGCGGCGTTGCTCACGGCAAAACCGATGTGCTGCATCAGCAGGCTGTCGAATTCCTTGAGCGCCTGGTCGTGGTCTTCGCGACCGGCCAGGGCCATTTCCTTGAGCACGAAGGGGTGGCAACGGATCGCACCCTGGCCAAAGATCATCAGGTTGCGCGAGAGGATATTCGCGCCCTCCACGGTGATGAAAATCGGCGCGCCTTGCCAGCTACGGCCCAGGTAGTTGTTCGGGCCCATGATGATGCCCTTGCCGCCGTGGACATCCATGGCGTGGCTGATGCACTCGCGGCCGCGCTCGGTCAGGTGGTATTTGAGGATCGCCGACAGCACCGACGGCTTTTCGCCGAGGTCGACGGCGTTGGCCGTGAGCATGCGCGCGCTGTCCATCAGCCAGGCGTTGCCGCCGATGCGGGCGAGGGCTTCCTGAATACCTTCGAAGGCCGCCAGCGGGACGTTGAACTGCTCACGCACCTGGGCGTATTGGCCGGTCACCAGGCTGGTGAACTTGGCCGCGCCGGTGCCGACCGCCGGCAGGGAAATCGAGCGGCCGACCGATAGGCAGTTCATCAACATCATCCAGCCCTTGCCGAGCATGTCCTGGCCACCGATCAGGTAGTCCAGGGGGATGAACACGTCTTTGCCGGAGTTTGGCCCGTTCATGAACGCGGCGCCGAGCGGCAGGTGGCGACGGCCGATGTGGACGCCGGGGGTGTCGGTGGGGATCAGCGCGAGGCTGATGCCCAGGTCTTCTTCTTCGCCCAGCAAGTGGTCCGGGTCATGTGCCTTGAACGCCAGGCCGAGCAAGGTCGCGACCGGGCCCAGGGTGATGTAGCGTTTTTCCCAGTTCAGGCGCAGGCCGAGGGTTTCCTTGCCTTGCCATTCACCTTTGCAGATCACCCCGGTGTCGGGCATGGCGCCGGCGTCGGAACCGGCCAGTGGGCCAGTCAGGGCGAAGCACGGAATATCGTCGCCACGGGCCAGGCGCGGCAGGTAGTGGTTGCGTTGTTCATCGGTGCCGTAATGCAGCAGCAGCTCGGCGGGGCCGAGGGAGTTGGGGACCATCACGGTGGACGCCAGGTCACCGCTGCGCGTCGCGAGTTTCATCGCCACTTGGGAGTGGGCATAGGCGGAGAAGCCCTTGCCGCCATACTCCTTGGGAATGATCAGCGCGAAGAAACCGTGGGTCTTGATGTGTTCCCAGGCGGCGGGCGGCAGGTCCATGGCCTGGCCGATTTCCCAGTCGCTGACCATCGCGCACAGTTCTTCGGTAGGACCGTCGATAAACGCCTGTTCTTCTTCGGTCAAACGTACCTTGGGATAGGCCAGCAACGTGTCCCAATCGGGGCGGCCGCTGAACAGCTCGCCGTCCCACCAGACGGTGCCGGCGTCGATGGCATCGCGCTCGGTCTCGGACATTGGCGGCAAGACCTTCTGAAACCAACTGAACAGCGGTTTGGTGAAGTATTGGCGGCGCAGGTCGGGCAGCAGCAGGGGCGCGGCCACGATCGCAATCAACACCCAGAAGATCAGCAGCAGCCAACCCGGTGCGTGGCTCCAGGCGCCCATCGCCAGCAGGTAAACGGCGACCACGCCCAGGGCGGGCAGGGGCGCGGTGCGCCGGTGTGCCAAATAGGCAATGCCGACCACCAGAACCAATATCCACAACAACAACATATTCAATCCTCCATGAAACCAGGGGCGAAACCACCAAAGAGCTTAGTCGGCATCCGAGAAAGCGCGGTGATCAGGGTGTGACGCGTTGCACTGGGAGCACCTTGGGATCACCGATCACCAGGCGCCGGCATTTGGCCGAATCGTCGTTATCTCTGTGGCAGACCTGTCGTTAGACTTAAGGCTTCCCCCGGAGATCAAACGCATGGAAACCTACCTGAATCCCAGCCGCTTCATCGATAGTGACCACCCAGCGGTGGTGGAGTTCGCCGAAAAACATCGCGGTTCCAGCGCGGATTCAGGTGACCAGGCAGTCAGTCTTTATTACGCCGTGCGTGAGGCGGTGCGCTACAACCCCTACACCTTCAGCCGCGACCCCAACACCCTGAACGCCAGCTTCGCCCTGGCTGCCGGCCAGAGCTACTGCGTGCCCAAGGCCACCTTGCTCGCTGCGTGTGCGCGGCACTGCGGCATTGCGGCGCGCATCGGTTTGGCGGATGTGCGCAATCACCTGTCGACGCCGCGCCTGATCGCATTGCTCAAAAGCGATGTGTTCGCCATGCACGGTTATACCGAGCTGTACCTGAACGGTCGCTGGGTCAAAGCCACGCCGGCGTTCAACCAGCAATTGTGCGAACTGTTCGATGTGCCGCCGCTGGCGTTCGATGGGATCAACGACAGTGTGTTCCACGCGTTCAATCGCCAGGGCCAGCGCTCGATGGAGTACGTGGTGGACCATGGGCAATTTGCGGACGTGCCCGAAGATTTCTTCTTTGCCCACCTGGAGAAATGTTACCCGCACCTGTTTGGCGAGCAGATGCCGAGCGTGCTGGGTGATATGCAGGGCGATTTAAGCCGCCCATGAACCGGCGTATGCTGCTGCGTTCATCAAGCCATGTTCATCAATAATAAGGCGCGGTCATGCTGAAGATCTGGGGGCGTAAAAATTCATCGAACGTCAGGAAAGTCCTGTGGTGCGCCGAGGAACTCGGCCTGGACTATGAGGCCATCGATGCGGGCGGCGCTTTTGGTGTGGTCGACACGCCGCAATACCGCGCATTGAACCCCAATGGTCGGGTGCCGATGATCGAAGACGGCGACTTCGTGCTGTGGGAATCCAACACCATCGTGCGTTACCTCTGCGCCAAGCAGGCGTCGAACTGGTACCCGAGCGATGTAAAGGCGCGGGCCAGCGCCGAAAAATGGATGGACTGGACCACCTCGACCCTCGCCGAGCCGTTCAAGGCGGTGTTCTGGGGCATGGTGCGCACCCCGGTGGAAAAGCGTAATTGGGACACCATCAACGCCGGGCGCCAGGCCTGCATCGATGCACTCGGCACCGTGGAGAAGGCGCTCGCCGAACAGCCCTACCTGTCGGGCGACGAGATCGGCATGGGCGATATTCCCTTGGGCAGCTTTATTTACGCCTGGTTTGAAATGCCCATCGAACGGCCTGCGATGCCCCACCTAGAGGCCTGGTACCAGCGCCTGCAACAGCGGCCGGCTTACCGCAAAACGGTGATGACCGCGTTGACCTGATACTGACTATTAATACAGGTGACTGTACTTGTGCGGCGCGGGCAAGCACCATGCTTGTCTTGCGCCGCCGTTGAACGACGTGCGGTGTAGCCTCATCTATTGTTTCTATTCCCTTCTTTGGTGCGTATTCCGATATGAGTTCCGCTCTGTCCATCCGGCAGCTAACCAAAACCTACGGCAACGGTTTCCAGGCCCTGAGTGGTATCGATCTGGACGTTGCCGAAGGTGATTTTTTCGCCTTGCTCGGCCCCAACGGCGCCGGCAAATCCACGACCATCGGCATTCTCTCGACCCTGGTCAACAAGACCAGCGGCACGGTGAATATCTTCGGGCATGACCTGGACAAATCCCCGGCGGCGCTCAAGCGTTGCATCGGTGTGGTGCCCCAGGAATTCAACTTCAACCAGTTCGAAAAGACCTTCGACATCATCGTGACGCAAGCCGGCTACTACGGCATCCCGGCGAAAATCGCCAAGGAACGCGCCGAGCAGTACCTGACCCAACTGGGCCTGTGGGACAAGCGCGACGTGCCTTCGCGTTCGCTCTCCGGCGGCATGAAGCGACGCTTGATGATCGCCCGCGCGCTGGTTCACGAACCGCGCCTGCTGATCCTCGATGAGCCGACCGCCGGGGTGGATATCGAACTGCGTCGCTCGATGTGGACTTTTCTCACCGAGCTGAATGAGAAAGGCATCACCATCATCCTCACCACCCACTACCTGGAAGAGGCTGAGCAGCTGTGCCGCAACATCGGCATCATCGACCACGGCACCATTGTCCAGAACACCAGCATGCGCAACCTGCTGGGCCAGTTGCATGTGGAAACCTTCCTGCTCGACCTGAAGAACGAACGGTCGGCGCCGCCGCAGTTGCTCGGCTATCCGTGCCGCCTGGTGGACAGCCGCACCCTGGAAGTCCAGGTGGATAAAGCCATGGGGATCACCGCGCTGTTCGGCCAGTTGGCCACACAGGACATCGAAGTGCTGAGCCTGCGTAACAAAACCAATCGCCTTGAGGAGTTGTTCGTGTCCCTGGTGGAAAAAAACCTGGCGAAGGTGGCGGTATGAGTTCTGAACTGCAACCCAACCTCATCGCGCTGCAAACCATCGTCTACCGCGAAGTGAAACGCTTTACCCGGATCTGGCCGCAGACCCTGCTGCCGCCGGCGATCACCATGGTCCTGTACTTCGTGATCTTCGGTAACCTGATCGGTCGGCAGATCGGTGACATGGGCGGTTTCACCTACATGGAGTACATCGTGCCGGGCCTGATCATGATGTCGGTGATCACCAACTCCTACGGCAACGTGGTCTCGAGTTTCTTCGGCAGCAAGTTCCAGCGCTCCATTGAAGAACTGATGGTCTCGCCGGTCTCGCCGCACACCATTCTGATCGGCTACACCCTGGGCGGCGTGCTGCGTGGCTTGATGGTCGGCGTGATCGTGACCTTGTTGTCGCTGTTCTTCACCCAGCTGCAAGTGCATCACCTTGGTATTACGCTGGTGGTGGTGGTGCTGACGGCGACGATTTTCTCGTTGCTGGGCTTCATCAACGCGGTGTTTGCGCGCAACTTCGATGACATCTCGATCATCCCGACTTTCGTGCTGACGCCACTGACCTACCTGGGCGGGGTGTTCTACTCCATCACCTTGCTGCCGCCGTTCTGGCAGACCGTATCGCTGGCCAACCCGGTGCTGCACATGGTCAATGCCTTCCGCTACGGCATCCTGGGTGTGTCGGATATCCGGATCAGCGTGGCGATCACCTTCATGGTCGTGGCCACGGCGGTGTTGTACATCGGTTGTACGCGGTTGCTGGTAAGCGGGCGCGGGATGCGCACGTAACGCCGGATTGCATGCGAAAAAAATGTGGGAGCGGGCTTGCTCGCGATAGCAGTGGATCAGTCAGCGATACAGTGACTGACCTCGCGCAATCGTGAGCAAGCCCGCTCCCACATTGGGTTCTGAGTGCAGTTTTTACCCCTGCAGCGCCAACTCGATCAGTGCGTGCAGCTCTTCCACCGCCAGCGGCGCGGTGGAGAACAGAATGCGAAACACCGTCGGCGCCGCCAGCAGGTTGACCAGGCGGTCCACGCTCGGCGGTGGCGGCGTGGTGTTTGGGTAGCGCTCGACAATCGCTTGAAGCTGCCCGCTCAGGATGCTCACGCAATACCCCGGTGTCTGGCTGCATTGCACGTCGCGCATCATGTTGCGCCCCGGCTCCGAGCTCATCTCATCCAGGTATTGCTCGGC
>NZ_JAKNRV010000125.1:0-13811 GCF_023072625.1 Pseudomonas emilianonis | reverse complement strand
TCTCGCGGAGTAACTTGTGATGCTGATAATCTTGTTGACTATCAGTCTGACTCCACAAGCACCCACACGAATTGCTTGATTCAGTTGTTAAAGAGCGGTTGGTTAAGATCTTTCGTCTCAACCGAGGCGCGCATTCTACAGCAGCCTCATTTGCTGTCAAGTGATTGTTTTAAGAAGTTTTCAAAGTTTCCTTTGTAACTTCAACCACTTGCGCTTCCGATCTCTCGTTAGCGGGAGGCGAATTCTACAGCGTTACACGCTGCTGTCAACACCTCTTTTTCTCCGCTTTCGACCGAGAAGATCGAAACGTTAATAGAGCCAAACAACACTGCTCTACCAACTCATTCCAGGCTTCGATGAACTGAAGCAGGCCGCTGTCGAATCTCGTATAACTCTTTGTTTACCAAGGAGTTTTCCGTTTCGACTGCGCCGGAAGTGGGGCGAATTATAGACGTCCAGGATTTGCCGTCAACACCTTTCTTCACAATTCTGTCATATAGGTCAAAAAGGCCCCAGAAACGCGAAAACCGGCCCCAAAGGGCCGGCTTTCAACACGTCTTACAAGCTAGGGAAGGCAAACTGTGACGCTTCATGACTGGCCCGTTGCGGCCAGCGCTGGGTAATTGCCTTGCGCCGGGTATAGAAGCGCACCCCATCCGGCCCATAAGCATGCAAGTCACCAAACAACGAGCGCTTCCAGCCACCAAAGCTGTGGTAGGCCACTGGCACCGGCAGTGGAACGTTCACGCCGACCATGCCCACTTCAATCTCGTCACAGAACAGACGCGCCGCTTCACCGTCACGGGTGAAGATGCACGTGCCGTTGCCATACTCGTGATCGTTGATCAACTGCATCGCCGCTTCCAGGCTATTGACCCGCACCACGCACAGCACCGGCCCGAAGATCTCTTCTTTATAGATACGCATCTGCGGCGTCACGCGATCAAACAAACTGCCGCCAAGGAAGAAACCCTGCTCATGCCCTGCGACGCTCAAGCCACGGCCATCGACCACCAGCTCAGCCCCCGCAGCCACGCCGTCTTCTATATAGCCACTGACCTTATCCCGCGCCTGACCGGTGACCAGTGGCCCCATATCCAGACCGCACGACGTGCCCGCACCAATCTTCAGCGCCTTGACCTGCGGCACCAACTTGGCGATCAATGCATCCGCCACCTGGTCACCCACGCAGACGGCCACCGAGATCGCCATGCAACGCTCACCACAAGAACCATACGCCGCGCCCATCAAGGCACTGACCGCGTTATCCAGATCCGCATCCGGCATCAGCACCGCATGGTTCTTCGCACCGCCCAGCGCTTGCACGCGTTTGCCGCGCTTGGTCGCTTCGGCGTAGATGTACTCGGCAATCGGCGTCGAGCCCACAAAGCTCAAGGCCTTGACCTCCGGTGCCTCGATCAACGCATCCACCGCGCCTTTGTCGCCATGCACCACGCTCAGCACGCCTTTAGGCAGACCGGCCTCCTGCAGCAATTGCGCGATCAACAGCGTCGAACTCGGATCACGCTCCGACGGTTTGAGGATAAAGCAGTTGCCGCAGACGATCGCCAGCGGGTACATCCACAACGGCACCATCGCCGGGAAGTTGAACGGAGTAATCCCGGCCACCACGCCCAATGGCTGGAAATCCGACCAGGCATCGATATTCGGCCCCACATTGCGGCTGTACTCGCCCTTGAGAATTTCCGGCGCCGAGCACGCGTACTCCACGTTCTCGATCCCACGCTTCAATTCCCCTGCCGCGTCTTCCAGGGTCTTGCCGTGCTCCTCGCTGATCAACTGCGAGATACGCGCTTCGTTCTGCTCCAGCAACTGCTTGAAACGGTACATCACCTGGGCACGCCTGGCCGCCGGCGTATTGCGCCAGGCCGGGAATGCCGCCTTGGCCGAGTCGATCGCGCTTTGGATGGTTTCGCGACTGGCCAGCGGCACCTGGTGAATCACTTGGCCGGTGGACGGGTTGTACACGTCGGCAGTGCGACCGGACTCGCTGACCAACTGGCCGTTGATCAAATGCTGGATAAGGCTCATGCAGGGCTCCTGAAAAGTTGTTCTATATAGAAGGAGAAATCAGTCGATCTTGTTCAGCACTTCGCCGACCGCATCGAACAAGCGATCCAGGTCCTGCGGCTTGCTGTTGAAGGTCGGCCCGAACTGCAGGGTGTCGCCGCCAAAACGCACGTAGAAGCCGGCTTTCCACAAGGCCATGCCGGCCTCGAATGGACGCACGATGGCATCACCGTCACGCGGGGCAATCTGGATCGCGCCGGCCAGGCCGTAATTGCGGATATCGATCACGTTCTTGCTGCCCTTCAAACCGTGCAGCGAATTCTCAAAGTGCGGGGCGACTTCGGCTACGCTCTGCACCAGGTTTTCCTTCTGCAGCAGGTCCAATGCCGCCAGCCCAGCCGCGCAAGCGACCGGATGCGCCGAGTAGGTGTAGCCGTGGGGGAATTCCACCGCGTACTCAGGCGTCGGTTGGTTCATGAACGTCTGATAGATCTCGCTGCTGGCAATCACCGCGCCCATCGGGATCGCGCCGTTGGTGACTTGCTTGGCGATGCACATCAGGTCCGGGGTCACGCCGAAACTGTCGGCACCGAACATCGAGCCGGTACGACCGAAACCGGTGATCACTTCGTCGAACACCAACAGGATGTTGTGCTGATCGCAAATCTCACGCAGACGCTTGAGGTAGCCCTGCGGCGGCACCAGCACGCCAGCGGAGCCAGCCATCGGCTCGACAAACACGGCGGCGATGTTCGATGCGTCGTGCAACTCGATCAACTTGAGCAGTTCATCGGCCAACGCAATACCGCCCTGCTCCGGCATGCCGCGCGAGAATGCATTGCTCGCCAGCAAGGTGTGAGGCAGATGGTCAACGTCCATCATCGCCTGACCAAACATTTTACGGTTGCCGTTGACGCCGCCTAGGCTGGTGCCGGCGATGTTCACCCCGTGATAGCCACGGGCACGGCCAATCATCTTGGTCTTGGTGGCCTGACCTTTTAGGCGCCAGTATGCACGCACCATCTTCACCGCCGTATCGGCGCACTCGGAGCCGGAGTCAGTGAAGAACACATGGTTGAGGTTGCCAGGGGTCAGGTCGGTGATTTTTTCCGCCAGTTGAAACGACAACGGATGACCGTATTGGAAGGCCGGCGAGTAGTCCAAGGTACCCAGTTGCTTGGCGACCGCTTCCTGGATTTCCTTGCGGGTGTGCCCGGCGCCGCAAGTCCACAAGCCCGACAACGAATCGTAGATCTTGCGGCCCTTGTCATCGGTCAACCAACTGCCTTCGGCGGCCACGATCAGGCGCGGGTCACGCTGGAAGTTACGGTTGGCGGTGTAAGGCATCCAGTGAGCGTCCAACTTCAGTTGGCTGGCCAGGGACGAAGGGGCGTTTTCGGGCATGTTCATCAGCAAAACCTCGCAAGGCAAAAGGCAGCGTCGGGATTGAAAAGCGTTCTTGCAGCTAAATTGCCATGGGGATAAAGTCGGTGAAACCCAACTCTTCTAACCTTCAGTCAGGTCTTCACTAAACTATGAGCATCCGTCGACCCGATCCGCTGGCCCAAGTCAGCGACTTCGATATTCGCCTGCTGCGCATCTTTCGCAGTGTGGTGGAGTGTGGCGGCTTCTCGGCGGCGGAAACCGTGCTCGGCATCGGGCGCTCGGCCATCAGCCAGCAGATGAGCGATCTGGAACAACGCCTGGGATTACGCCTGTGCCAGCGCGGGCGTGCCGGATTCTCCCTGACCGAAGAAGGCCGCGAGGTCTATCAGTCGGCGCTGCAACTATTGAGTGCCCTGGAAAGCTTTCGCACCGAGGTCAACGGCCTGCACCAGCATTTGCGCGGCGAACTGACCATCGGCCTCACCGACAACCTCGTCACCCTGCCCCATATGCGCATCACCCACGCCCTGGCACAGTTGAAGGAACGCGGCCCGGACGTGCAGATCCAGATCCGCATGATTGCCCCCAATGAAGTGGAACAGGGCGTGCTCGACGGCCGCCTGCATGTCGGCGTGGTGCCCCAGGCCAGCGCGCTGTCCGGCCTGGAATACCAGGCGCTGTACAGCGAACGCTCGCTGCTCTACTGCGCCGTCGGCCATCCGCTGTTCTACGCCGACGACAAGCAGTTGGACGATATACGGATCGACAGCCAGGATGCGATTGCCCCCACCTTTCGCCTGCCCGCCGAGATCCAGGCCCATTACCAGGCACTCAACTGCACCGCTAGCGCTTCGGACCGCGAAGGCATGGCGTTCCTGATCCTCACCGGCCGCTACATCGGCTACCTGCCCGATCACTACGCCAGCTTGTGGGTGCAACAAGGCCGACTACGCGCGCTGAAACCGACTACACGTTTTTACGATTTGAGCCTGGCATCGGTCACGCGCAAGGGGCGCCGCCCTCATTTGGTGCTGGAAAGTTTCCTCGAGAGCCTAGCGGCAACCCGCTAATTCGGGCCTTGCGCAAAAAGCTGAGCAAGTGGACAGCTTTTTGCAAGAGCACAAGGACCTAGAACCGTCCGACTCGAGTTTGCCCGCCATGCCACCAGAAACTTCCAGCCCCAGCGACCTGATCTACGGCCTCAACGACCGCCCAAAACCCCTGCCCGCCCTACTGGCCGCCCTGCAACATGTATTGGCGGCCTTCGTCGGCATCATCACGCCGCCGTTGATCATCGGCTCCACCCTGGGCCTGGCAGCTCACCTGCCCTACCTGATCAGCATGGCGCTGATGGTCTCCGGTGTCGGCACGTTCATCCAGGCACGTAGGCCGTTTGGCATCGGCGCCGGCATGATCTGCCTACAAGGCACCAGCTTTGCGTTTCTCGGCGCCGTCCTGTCGGCGGGCTTCCTGGTGAAGCAACGCGGCGGCAGCCCGGAAGACATCATGGCGATGATCTTCGGCGTGTGTTTTTTCGGCGCCGCCGTACAAATCGTCCTGAGCCGGTTTATCGGGCAACTGCGCCGAGTGATCACTCCGCTGGTCACCGGCATCGTGATTACCCTGATCGGCATCAGCCTGATCAAAGTGGGTATCACCGACCTCGGCGGTGGCTTTAATGCCCCCGACTTCGGCGCGCCCATCAACCTGGCATTGGGCCTGTTCGTGGTGTTGACGATCATCTTGCTCAACCGCTCGAACACACCCTGGGTACGTCTCTCGGCGATCATCATCGGCCTGGCCCTCGGCAGCCTCGCGGCCTGGTTCAGCGGAAAACTGGTGCCCCAGGCCCTGCCCGATCTGCCGTTGATCAGCCTGCCGATTCCGTTTCGTTATGGTTTCAACTTCGACTGGAGCGCCTTCCTACCGATCGCGCTGATATATCTGATCAGCAGCATCGAAACCGTGGGCGACCTCACCGCCAACTGCATGATTGCCCGCCAGCCCATCAGCGGCCCTTCTTATATAAGCCGACTCAAGGGCGGCGTACTTGGCGATGGGGTGAGCTGCATGATCGCCGCCACCTTCAGCGCGTTCCCCAACACCACGTTCGCCCAGAACAATGGCGTGATCCAACTCACTGGCGTGGCCAGCCGTTATGTCGGCCTGTACATCGGCGTGGTGCTGTTTTGCCTCGGTTTGTTTCCGTCGATCGGCGCGGTGTTGCAGCAAATCCCCAAGCCGGTATTGGGCGGCGCGACCCTGGTGATGTTCGGCAGCGTGGCGGCCGCCGGCGTGCGTATTCTCGCCCAGGCGCCGCTGGACCGACGCAGCATGCTGATCATCGCCACCTCGTTTGGCGTCGGCCTGGGCATTGCCGCCCAACCGAACCTGCTGCACTTGATGCCGACGCTGGTACAAAACCTGTTCGACTCGGCCATCACCAGCGGCGGGCTGACCGCCATCGCGTTGTGCCTGTTACTGCCGGAAGCCAAAGCGAGCGCCGCCGCAAACAGCGCGCCGCAAAGCGATACGCTGGAACCGCTTTAATGGTTTTATTGCTTCAGGACTTGTCTGAGGCTTGAGGGTGGGTTATCTGTGCATACGTCGTCTCTATCGATCAGCACGGAAACCTCCATGAGCCTCGAAGTTCCTGCCCACAGCACCCACGCCGGGAAGCCCGCCAGCCGTATTCGGCAAAAGAACGAGCAAGCGATTCTTCAAGCGGCTGAAGACGAGTTCGCACGTCACGGCTACAAGGGCACCAGCATGAACACCATTGCTGCCAGCGCCGGGCTGCCCAAGGCCAACCTGCATTACTACTTCACCAACAAGCTGGGCCTGTACATCGCGGTGCTCAGCAATATCCTCGAACTGTGGGACAGCACCTTCAACGCGCTGACCGCCGAGGACGACCCGGCCGTGGCCCTCACCCGCTACATCCGCACCAAAATGGAATTTTCCCGACGCCAGCCCCAGGCCTCGCGGATCTTCGCCATGGAGATCATCAGCGGCGGCGAATGCCTCACCGAATACTTCGGGCAGGACTACCGCGCCTGGTTCAGTGGCCGGGCGGCGGTGTTCCAGGCCTGGATCGACGCCGGCAAGATGGACCCCGTCGACCCCGTCCACCTGATCTTCCTGCTGTGGGGCAGCACCCAGCACTATGCCGACTTCGCCACCCAGATCTGCCGCGTCACCGGGCGCACCAAGCTGACCAAGCAAGATATGGAAGACGCCGGCACCAACCTGATCCATATCATTCTCAAAGGCTGTGGCATCAAGCCTGCCATCTAGACGACGCCTCTTATGCCTTTCACGCTCATCGGCCTTTGCGAATTTCGCGAAGAAATACGCAAAAGCCGCTTTATCACCCTCGCCGCACCGATCACCAGTGCGCAAGAAGCGCAGGCGTTCATCGAGCAGCACAGTGACCTGAACGCCACGCACAACTGCTGGGCCTGGAAGCTCGCCGACCAGTACCGCAGCAACGACGACGGCGAACCTGGCGGCACCGCCGGGCGGCCGATCCTCGCCGCCATCGAGGCCCAAGGCTTTGATCAGGTGGTGGTGCTGGTGATTCGCTGGTACGGCGGCATCCAACTGGGCACCGGCGGCCTGGCGCGGGCGTATGGCGGCGGCGCGAATAAATGCCTGCAAATGGCCGAGCGCATTGAGCTGATCAGCCGCGTGCCATTGAGCTGTGCCTGCGGGTTTTCCGAGCTGAACCTGGTCAAGTTGCGCGTCGCCGAACTCGGCGGGCTGGTGGCGGAGGAACACTTCACCGCCAACGGTGTGGAGCTGCAACTGGCCCTGGGCGAAGCACACATCGATACGCTGCAAAACCAACTTGCCGACCTGAGCCGGGGGCGTATCCTGCTGCAACGTTGATACTGCTACTGTTGTTCGCTGAACTCCCTGAACCGCGACGCTAAAGGAAGCTCTTCATGTCTACGCCAAAAACCGCACTGATCATCGGCGCCTCACGCGGGCTGGGCCTTGGCCTGGTCAAGCAATTGCTCAAGGACGGCTGGGACGTGACCGCCACCGTGCGTGACCCGAACAAGGCCGACGCCCTGAAAGCCGTGGGCCCGGTACAGATCGAGAAACTCGACATGGACGATCAGCAAGCCGTGATCGCCCTCAGCCAGCGCCTCAAAGACCGCACGCTCGACCTGCTGTTCGTCAACGCCGGCGTCAAGGGCCCGGCGAACCAGGAGCCTGGCCACGCCACTCTGGCAGAAGTCGGCCAGTTGTTCTTCACCAACGCGGTAGCGCCGATCAACCTGGCCCAGCGCTTTGTCGGGCAGATCCGCAAGGACTCCGGCGTGCTGGCGTTCATGAGTTCAGTGTTGGGTAGCGTGACCATCCCCGACGGCTCCGACCTGGCGCTCTATAAGGCGAGCAAGGCCGCCCTCAACTCGATGACCAACAGCTTTATCACCCAGCTCGGCGAGCAAAAAATGACCGTGCTGTCGCTGCATCCAGGTTGGGTCAAGACCGACATGGGCGGCGAAAACGCGCTCATCGATGTCGAGACCAGCGTGCGCGGCCTGCTCGATCAGGTGAATGCCTACACCGGCAAAGGCGGCCACCACTTCGTGGACTACCGGGGCCACACCATTCCCTGGTAAGCCTCGATCAAATGTAGGAGCGAGCTGGCTCGCGATGAACTCGAGAGCAGCACGTTCCTACAGGTAGACCGGGTCTAGAACTACACGTAATCTAGCCACCTCGCCCTCACCGGCGACCCTGGATCAGCAGACAGGGCAACACTGAGCTGGCAAACCTGAACCCATCATTCAGAGGAGCCGGCCCATGCCTGCGACCCGTATCTGGTTAAAAAACCCCCTCGCGATTTTCACTGCCAATGGCCTCGATGCCCGTGGTGGCCTGGTGCTGCAAGACGGTGTGATCAGCGAACTGCTGGGCATCGGGCAAGCGCCTGCACTGCCCTGTACACAGGTGTTCGACGCCCACGAACATGTGGTCCTGCCGGGCCTGATCAACACCCATCATCACTTCTACCAGACCCTGACTCGCGCCTGGGCGCCGGTGGTTAATCAACCGTTGTTCCCCTGGTTGAAAACCCTGTACCCGGTGTGGGCGCGGCTGACCCCGGAAAAACTCGCCCTGGCCAGCAAAGTCGCGCTGGCGGAATTGCTGCTCTCGGGCTGCACCACGGCGGCAGACCACCACTACCTGTTCCCGGACGGCCTGGAACATGCCATTGACGTGCAAGTCGACGCGGTGCGCGAACTGGGCATGCGCGCCATGCTCACTCGCGGGTCCATGAGCCTGGGCGAAGCCGACGGCGGCTTGCCGCCGCAACAAACCGTGCAACAGGGCGCGGTGATTCTGGACGATAGCCAACGCCTGATCCGCCAGTACCACGAACGCGGCGATGGCGCGCAAATCCAGATCGCCCTGGCGCCCTGCTCGCCGTTTTCCGTCACCCCGCAAATCATGCAAGCCAGCGCCGAACTGGCCGAGAGCCTCGACGTGCGCCTACACACACACCTGGCGGAAACCCTCGACGAGGAAGACTTCTGCCTACAACGCTTTGGCCTGCGCACCGTGGACTACCTCGACAGCGTCGGCTGGCTCGGCCCGCGCACCTGGCTGGCCCATGGCATTCACTTCAACCCGGATGAAATCGCCCGCCTGGGCGCCGCCGGCACCGGTATCTGCCATTGCCCAAGCTCGAACATGCGCCTGGCCTCCGGCATCTGCCCGACCCTGGACCTGCTCGCCGCCGGGGCCCCGATCGGCCTGGGCGTGGACGGCTCGGCCTCCAACGATGCGTCGAACATGATCCTCGAAGCCCGCCAGGCCCTGTACATCCAGCGCCTGCGTTATGGCGCGCAGAAGATCACCCCGCAAGGCGTGCTGGGCTGGGCGACCAAAGGTTCGGCGCAGTTGCTCGGCCGTTCGGATATCGGTGAGTTAGCCGTAGGAAAGCAGGCCGATCTGGCGCTGTTCAAACTGGATGAGCTGCGCTTTTCCGGCAGTCACGATCCGATTTCGGCGCTGCTGTTGTGCGGCGCCGACCGGGCGGACCGGGTGATGATTGGCGGGAAGTGGCGGGTGATCGACGGCCAGGTTGAAGGCCTGGACTTGAAAGGCTTGATCGCCGATCACAGCCAGGCCGCCCGCCAGCTCATCGCCGGAACCTGAGCCAAACACCGTTCTGCGGGACGCGGAAGAACCGGTTACACCCCTAACAGCGACAACGTGATAAAGGTCGCAAACAACACAAAGTGGGTCATCCCTTCGATGGCGTTGGTTTCGCCATCGTTGAGGTTGATCGCACTGACGATCAGCGTGATCAACACCATCACGCTTTGCACCGGTGTCATCGCCATCTGGAACGGCTGGCCGGTGTAGAGCGCCATCGCTTCCATCACCGGCACCGTCAGGATCACCGTCGACAACGATGCGCCCAGTGCGATATTCACCACCGACTGCATGCGGTTGGCCAGGGCGGCGCGCAAGGCGGTCAGAATCTCCGGCGCCGCCGAGATGGCCGCGACCACAATCGCCGTCACCACCGGCGGTGCGCCCGTGCCTTCCAGGCCCAGGTCGAGGGTCTTGGACATCACCTCGGCCAGCGCCCCGATCACAATCACCCCGAACACCAGCGTACCGATGGAAAGTGCCAGGTTCACCGGCGGCGCCTGTTCTTCCGGCAACGTCTTGCGGCGTTTATCCGGGTAGCTGTAGCTGAAGAAATAACTGTGCGGGCCCACCTGCATGCGCAGGAACAGGGTGTAGAGCACCACCATCGCGCCGATGGTGAAGGCCGAGTAAATCTTCCAGTCCGCTTCGGGGATGAATTCCGGCACTACCATCGACACGCCCATGGCGGTGAGGATCATTACGCTGTAGGTCCGCGCCGAATCATCATTGTAGGACTGTTCACCATGCTTGATGCCGCCCATCAGCGCGGCCAGGCCGAGGATGCCGTTGATATCGAGCATGACCGCCGAGTAGATGGTGTCGCGCACCAGCGTCGGTGACGGCTCGTGACTCATCATGATCGCCAGGATCACCACTTCCACCAGCACGGCGGCCAGGGTCAGGATCATAGTGCCGTAGGGGTCGCCAACCTTTTCCGCGAGTTGTTCGGCGTGGTGGGCGACGCGCATCGAGGCGACCACGATAAAACCGATGAGCGCCATGCCGGCCAGCAGCGCGACCATTTGCCCGTTATGGAGCATCCAGTGCTCCAGTGGGTACGCGGCGATGGCGGCAATCAGCGCCAGCAGCATGAATTTTTCTTGCTTGAGGAGTGTGAGCATTGCGGGCCTTTTGTGCGGCAAATCAGTCGTGGATGGGGTACAGACTGCACTACACCGCTAACGTTTCGTTACATCTTAGTTCGCATCGCCCTTGCGCGAATAGAACCAATACTCTCCTCCTGGTCAGGTTTTGCCGATTATTTCAGTCATCGCCTGTAGAATGCCGCCATTGCACCTGATGAGATTTTAGACATGTACGATTGGCTCAACGCCCTGCCCAAGGCTGAACTGCACCTGCACCTGGAAGGCTCGCTGGAGCCTGAGCTGCTATTCGCCCTGGCCGAACGCAACAAAATTGCGCTGCCCTGGAACGACGTCGACACCCTGCGCAAGGCCTACGCCTTCAACAACCTGCAAGAGTTTCTCGACCTGTATTACAAGGGCGCCGATGTGCTGCGCACGTCCCAGGACTTCTACGACCTGACCTGGGCCTATCTGCTGCGCTGCAAAGCGCAGAACGTGATCCACACCGAGCCGTTCTTCGACCCGCAAACCCACACCGACCGTGGCGTGCCGTTCGAAGTAGTGCTCAACGGCATCGCCGCCGCGCTCAAAGATGGCGAGCAGCAACTGGGCATCACCAGCGGTTTGATCCTCAGCTTCCTGCGCCACTTGAGCGAAGCCGAAGCCGAGAAAACCCTCGACCAGGCGCTGCCATTCCGTGACGCGTTTGTGGCCGTGGGCCTGGACAGTTCAGAAATGGGCCACCCGCCGAGCAAGTTCCAGCGCGTGTTCGACCGTGCCCGCCACGAAGGCTTCCTCACCGTGGCCCACGCCGGCGAAGAAGGCCCGCCCGAGTACATCTGGGAAGCCATCGACCTGTTGAAAATCCAGCGTATCGACCATGGCGTGCGCGCCATCGAAGACGAGCGCCTGATGCAACGGATCATCGACGAACAGATCCCGCTGACCGTGTGCCCGCTGTCCAACACCAAGTTGCGCGTGTTCGACGACATGGCCCAGCACAACATCCTCGACATGCTCGAGCGTGGGGTGAAGGTGACGGTGAACTCGGACGATCCGGCGTACTTCGGCGGTTATGTCACCGAGAACTTCTATGCGCTGCACACCGCCCTGGGCATGACCCAGGACCAGGCCAAACGCCTGGCGCAAAACAGCCTGGATGCGCGGCTGGTGAAGCCATAACCGAATAAACACCGACTCACCATGTGGGAGCAGGCCCGCTCCCAGATGTGTTGTGTATTACCGGTTAAATTTCGCTCAACTCTTCCAGCGTCTTCCCCTTCGTCTCCATCCCAAACACCCACACCACCAACGCCCCCACCGCAAAGCACAATGCGCCCAGGGCAAACACCCCGCCCTGCCCAGTGATCGGGAACACCAGCCCGGTCACCAGCGGCCCGAGCAATGACCCGACCCGCCCGATCGCCGATGCAAACCCGGACCCCGTCGCCCGCGCCGAAGTGGGGTACAACTCCGGCGTGTAGGTGTACAGCACCGCCCACATGCCAAACAGAAAGAACTGCATCAACAGCCCCGACGTGATCAGCAGGCCAACATTGCCGCCGAACACTGCGCTTTGCCCATACAGAAACGCCATCACCCCTCCGCCGAGCAACGTCACGACGCACACCGGCTTGCGCCCCCAACGCTCCACCAGCCAGGCCGCCATCAGGAAGCCGGGAATCCCGCCCAGGGAAATGATCACCGTGTAATACACCGACTGGGTCACCGCAAACCCCGACTGCTGCAACAACGCACTCAACCACGACGTCAGCCCATAGAACCCGAGCAAGGCGAAGAACCACACACTCCAGATCATCATCGTGCGTTGGCGATACTGCGCCGACCATAACTGCTGGAACGCCGAGAAGAAGTTCCCCGGCACACTCTCCACCCGTGGCAGGCGAATGGGCTCCGGCAAGTCGGCGCGGCCCAGGGAGTCCCGCACTTTCTGCTCGATCCCCAGCAACACCTTATCTGCTACTGCATGTCGCCCGGCCTGCTCCAGCCAGCGCGGCGACTCCGGGATAAAAAACCGAATCGCCAACACAAACACCGCTGGCACCGCCAGCACCAGGAAGATGTCGCGCCAGCCAATCACCGGCAGCAAAAAGTACGACAGCACCCCCGCCGCCACAAAACCCAACGGCCAGAAGCCATCCATCAACGCGATATAGCGCCCGCGCTTCTTGGCCGGAATCAGCTCCGAAAGCATCGACTGCGCGATGGGAAACTCCATGCCCATGCCAATGCCGAGCAGGATGCGAAACAGCGTCAGGGTCTCCACCGTCAGCGCCGTGGAACATAAGTAGCTGGCGCCCCCCCACAGCACGATGCTCCACTGGAACACCGGCTTGCGCCCGAAGCGATCCGCGAGCATCCCGGACAACGACGCGCCCACCACCATGCCGAAAAAACTCGAACTGGCCAGCAAGCCCGCCTGGGCAGTGCTCAGGCCGAACTCGGTTTTGATCGAGCCGAGCAGGAAGGTCATCATCGCCAGATCCATGGAGTCGAAGAAAAACGCCAGGGCGATGATGATAAAAATGACTCGGTGGTAACCGCTGATGGGCAACCGTTCCAGCCGTTCTGCTGCGCTATAGCCGTGCGTACCCATGCCCCATCCCCGTGTGAAAAATCCCTGTTGGGAGTGTGGGGCATCGTTTTTCCGGGTTATTGCTGGGTGCGACCTGATCGCAACTCTGAACGACGCCATCCGGCATCAGAGCGCGTCGGGCCCGGCCAACCGCGTGATTTCCGCGAGCCCGACGTCACTGACCAGCAAGGCGCGGGACTCGTTGATCGCACTGATCCAGTTCGACTGCAAAAACAGTTGCAGCAGCCCGGCCCCCAGCGCGCCGCCCAAATGCGGTTGTTGCTGGCTCCAATCGAAACAGTCACACGCCAGCGGTAACGCCAGTGCCTGGGTAAAGATGCCCAGGCCTGCCAGGTGCTGCGCGCCTTTGACCGTGACTTGGGTGCGGTGCTCGCAGCGCTCGATCCACCCAGCCGCGATCATCCGCTGATACAGCTGCGCCGCCAGCTCGCCACCCAGGTGGCCATGGCATAACCGCGCATGACGCAGCAGGGCCGGGGCCGCTAGCGTCATCGGTGAAGCCTGCGGTGTGC